>JBOGYU010000229.1:0-7403 GCA_050696935.1 Solirubrobacteraceae bacterium
CACGAAGGCCAAGCGGGCCGAGGCGCGCACGGAGCAGCCGGCCCGCGAGCCGCAGCACGCGCCGGAGCACGGCCCCGGCCGCGCCAAGACGCGCCTGGGCGTCGTCGTCTCCGACAAGGCCGACAAGACGATCACCGTGCGCATCGACGTCGTGGGCAGCCACAAGCGCTACCACAAGATCATGCGCTCGACCGTCCGCCTGCACGCCCACGACGAGCGCAACGACGCCCACGAGGGCGACACCGTGCGCGTCGTGGAGTGCCGCCCGATGTCGCGCTCCAAGCGCTGGCGCCTGGTGGAGATCCTGGAGCGGGCCAAGTGATCCAGAACGAGACCCGCCTGAAGGTGGCCGACAACACCGGCGCCCGCGAGATCCTGTGCATCCGCGTGCAGGGCGGCTCCCGCCGCCGCTACGCGGGGGTGGGCGACATCATCACGGCCACCGTCAAGCAGGCCAACCCGCAGGGGACGGTCAAGAAGGGCGAGGTGGTCAAGGCGGTCGTCGTGCGCACGAAGAAGGAGTTCGGGCGCGAGGACGGCACGTACATCGCCTTCGACGAGAACGCCGCTGTGATCATCGACGCCCAGAACGCCCCCCGCGGCACCCGCATCTTCGGCCCGGTCGCCCGCGAGCTGCGCGACGGCGGGTTCATGCGGATCGTCAGCCTCGCCCCGGAGGTGCTCTGACCATGCGCATCCGCACGGACGACACCGTGATCGTCATCTCCGGCAAGGACAAGGGCAAGACCGGCAAGGTCATCCGCACCGACCCCAAGCGCGAGCGCGTGTTCGTCGAGGGCCTGAATATGGTCAAGCGCCACCAGCGCCCGCTGCCCGGCCGCCCGAACATGCCGGTCGGCGTGATCGAGAAGGAGGGCCCGATCCACGTCTCCAACGTCGCGATCCTGGACCCGGAGCAGAACAGGCCGACCCGGATCGGCGTCCGCCGCGAGGGCGACCGCCGGATGCGGGTGGCCAAGCGCTCGAACCGAGAGCTGGACTGACATGGCACGACTCAAGGACCGCTACAACGACGAGATCCGCGCCGCGCTGGTGCGCCGCTTCGGCTACAGCTCGGTCATGCAGGCCCCGCGGCTGGTCAAGGTCACGCTCAACATGGGCGTGGGCGAGGCCAAGCAGGACTCGAAGATGCTCGAGGCCGCCCAGGAGCAGCTCGCCACGATCGCCGGCCAGAAGCCGAACGTGCGCCGCGCGCGCAAGTCGGTGGCCGCGTTCAAGCTTCGCGAGGGCATGCCGGTCGGCCTGTCCGTGACGCTGCGCCACGCGCGCGCCTACGAGTTCCTCGACCGCCTGACCGCGATCGCCCTGCCGCGCCTGCGCGACTTCCGCGGGCTCAACCCGCGCTCGTTCGACGGCCGCGGCAACTACTCGATGGGGATCCGCGAGCAGATCGTGTTCCCCGAGATCGACTACGACAGCATCGACCAGGTCCGGGGCCTCGACATCACCATCACCACGTCCGCCGCCACCGACGCCGAGGCGTTCGCGCTGCTCGACGCGCTGGGCCTGCCGTTCGCCCGCGACGGGCGCCCGGCCGGCTTCGAGAGCCTCGCACAGGCGGCCTGAGGAGACCATGGCAAAGAAGTCAAAGATCGTGCGCCAGGCGCAACCGCCGAAGTACAAGACGCGGGTCCACTCGCGCTGCCGCCGCTGCGGCCGCCCGCGGGCCGTGTACCGCAAGTTCGGCCTGTGCCGCCTGTGCCTGCGCGAGCTCGCCCACAACGGGTTCATCCCCGGCATGACGAAGTCGAGCTGGTGACGCCATGTCGATGACCGACCCGATCGCCGACTTCCTCACCCGCATCCGCAACGGGATCATGGCCGCGCACGAGACGGTCGAGATCCCCGCCAGCGGCCTCAAGCGCGAGATGGCGCGGATCCTGGTCGAGCAGGGCTACATCGCCGGCTTCGACGAGGCCCCCGGCGTGCCGGGCTCGGCGAGCGACAAGCTGCTGATCCGGCTCAAGTACACTGAGGACCGCACGTCCGTCATCTCCGGCCTTCGGAGGGTGTCCCGGCCGGGGCGGCGGACATACGTCGACGCCAAGCACATCCCGAAGGTCCTGGGCGGCATGGGCACCACCATCGTGTCCACCTCCCGGGGCGTGATGACCGGGCACGACGCGCGCCGCGCCGGCGTGGGCGGCGAGGTCGTGGCCGAGGTCTGGTAGCCCCATGAGCCGAATCGGCAAGAAGCCCATCCCCGTCCCCACCGGCGTGACCGTCACGATCGAGCCCGAGGTCGTGCGCGTCGCCGGCCCCCGCGGCGACCTGGCCGAGCGCAAGGCGCGCTCGATCGAGATCAAGCGGGAGGGCGACGAGCTGCTCGTGACGCGTCCCACGGACCGCGCCGAGCACCGCGCCCTGCACGGGCTGACCCGCTCGCTGGTGGCGAACATGGTCGAGGGCGTGACGTCCGGCTTCACCAAGACGCTGGAGATCCAGGGCGTCGGCTACCGCGCCCAGCTCAGGGGCCGCGACCTCGAGCTGGCGCTGGGCTACTCCCATCCGGTCTCGATCAAGGCCCCGGAGGGGATCGAGTTCGAGGTGCCCCAGCCCACGCGCGTGATCGTCAAGGGCAACTCCAAGCAGCAGGTCGGCGAGGTCGCCGCGATCATCCGCAAGCAGCGCAAGCCGGAGCCCTACAAGGGCAAGGGCATCCGCTACGAGGGCGAGTACGTCGCCCGGAAGGTCGGCAAGCGGGCATGACCGTCCTCACGAAGCCGACCAAGCGCCTCAAGCGCCGCCGCCGCGTCCGCGCCAAGGTACGCGGCTCCGCCGAGCGGTCGCGGATCTCCGTGTTCCGCTCCAACCGCGGCATCTTCGCCCAGCTCGTCGACGACGACGCCGGCCGCACGCTGGCGGCCGTCAACTGGACGGAGGGCGAGCTGCGCTCGCTCAAGCCGATGGACCAGGCGCGCCGCGCCGGCGAGCTGCTGGCCGAGCGCGCGAAGGCCGCCGGCGTCGAGGCCGCGGTGTTCGACCGCGGCGGCTACCAGTACCACGGCCGCGTGAAGGCGCTCGCGGAGGGCGCCCGCGAGGGCGGACTGAACTTCTAGACTCGAGGACTCCATGGCAGCCCCCGATCGATCCGTATCTTCAACCGGCCTCGACCTGCAGGAGCGCGTCGTCGAGATCAACCGCGTCGCCAAGGTCGTCAAGGGCGGCCGGCGCTTCTCGTTCACCGCGCTCGTCGTCGTGGGCGACGAGAACGGCATCGTCGGCGTCGGCTATGGCAAGGCCAACGAGGTGCCGCTCGCGATCCAGAAGGGCGTCGAGCGCGCGAAGAAGAACCTCTTCCGCGTGCCCCGCCACGGCTCGACGATCACGCACCAGACCACCGGCGTCTACGGCTCCGGCCGCGTGTTCCTCAAGCCCGCCTCGCCCGGTACCGGCGTGATCGCCGGCGGCGGCGTGCGCGCGGTGCTCGAGCTGGCCGGGATCCACGACATCCTCTCCAAGTCGCTCGGCACGCAGAACCCGATCAACCTCGTGAAGGCGACGATCACGGGCCTCCAGGGCCTGCGCCGCCCGGAGGAGGTCGCGGCGCTGCGCGGCATGTCGGTCGACCGCGTGCTCGGGCTCGGCGGCGACGCGCCGGCCGAGGAGCCCGTGGAGGCGCCGGCGTGAGCCTCGTCATCACGCAGGTGAAGTCGGCGAACGGCACCAACGGCCGCCAGCGCGACACGCTGCGCTCGCTGGGCCTGCGCGGGATCGGCAAGTCGGTCGAGCGCGAGGACTCGCCGCAGCTGCGCGGCATGGTGCACGCCGTCCGGCATCTCGTGACGGTGGAGGAGAAGTGATGGCGGACGACGAGGCCATCGGCCTCCACAGCCTCAAGCCCGCCCCCGGCTCGCGCCGCCCGCGCAAGCGCGTCGGCCGTGGCGAGGGCTCGGGCACCGGCAAGACCGCCGGCCGCGGCCAGAAGGGGTACGGCTCGCGCTCGGGCTCCAAGCGCCGCGCCCGCTTCGAGGGCGGCCAGAACCCGATCCACATGCGGATGCGCAAGCTGCGCGGCCCGAACAAGAAGATGTCGATGCCGTTCGAGCCGTTCCGCACCCACACGCAGGCGGTCAACCTGGTCGACCTCGAGAAGCGGTTCGACGACGGTGCGTCGGTCGACCTGGAGGCGCTCCGCGCCGCCGGGCTCGGCAGCCGCAAGGACGTGCCGGTGAAGGTCCTCGGGCGGGGCGAGCTGACGAAGAAGCTCACCGTCCACGCGCACGGGTTCTCCAAGACCGCCCGGGAGCGCATCGAGGCCGCCGGCGGGACCTGCCAGATCGTCGGGTCATAGGCGGCGCGGGCCGTGATCGGGACGATCCTCAACGCCTTCCGGGTCGCCGACATCCGCCGGAAGCTGATGTTCACGGCGGCGATGCTCGCGCTCTACCGCCTGGGCGCGTTCATCCCGGCGCCGGGCGTGAACACGGAGGCGCTCGAGGCGATCGAGGAGAACTACGCCGGCTCGAACATCCTCGGCTTCCTGAACCTCTTCACCGGCGGCGGGCTGTCGCGGATCGCGATCTTCGCGCTCGGGATCATGCCCTACATCACCGCCTCGATCATCCTGCAGCTCCTCACGGTCGTCTCGCCGGCGCTGGAGAAGCTCAAGCAGGAGGGGGAGGTCGGCCAGCAGAAGATCACGCAGTACACGCGCTACCTGACCGTCGGCCTGTCGGCCGCGCAGGCGATCGGCTACGTCTTCCTGTTCCGTTCGCAGGGCAGCAGCGCCGGAACCCCGGTGTTCGAGAGCTTCGGGGCCGGCAGCGTCATCCTCGTCGTCGTCTGCCTCACCGCCGGCGCGATCCTGCTGATGTGGATGGGCGAGCTGATCACCCAGCGCGGCATCGGCAACGGCATCTCGCTGATGATCTTCGCCTCGATCGTGTCCGGCCTGCCGAACGGCGTCCAGGCCTGGTGGACCAACCCCGACCAGGTCTTCAAGGTGGTCATGCCGTTCCTGGCCCTGGGCATCATCGCGGCGATCGTGTTCATGCAGGAGGGCCAGCGGCGGATCCCGATCCAGTACGCCAAGCGCGTGATCGGCCGGCGAATGAGCTCCGGCGGGCAGACCTACCTGCCGCTGCGCGTGAACATGGCCGGCGTGATCCCGGTGATCTTCGCCGCCTCCATCATGGCCTTCCCGCCGACGATCGGCGAGCTCCTGCCGGGCGCGCAGGGCCTGGCGACGTTCTTCAGCCCGAACGGCTGGGCCTACATCGTCGGCGAGTCGATCTTCATCATCGTGTTCACGTACTTCTACACCGCGGTGACGTTCAACCCGGTCGAGCAGGCGGACAACCTGAAGAAGTACGGCGGGTTCATCCCGGGGGTGAGACCGGGGCGGCCGACGGCCGAGTTCCTGGACCGCATCCTCGCCCGATTGACCTTCCCGGGCGCGCTCTACCTCGCCGCCGTGGCGGCGCTGCCGACCGTCCTCATCAACCAGACGTCGGCGAACTTCTTCTTCGGCGGGACGTCGATCCTGATCGTCGTCGGCGTGGCGCTGGACACCATGAAGCAGCTCGAGGCGCAGCTGATGATGCGCAACTACGAGGGCTTCTTGAAATAAGGTTCGCCCCTCGTGAGCGAGCTGAACCTCATCCTCCTCGGGCCTCCCGGGGCCGGCAAGGGCACCCAGGCCGCGCGCCTGCGTGACGACTTCGGGCTGCCCTACATCGCCACCGGCGACCTGCTGCGCGAGCACAAGGCGCAGGAGACCGAGCTGGGGCGCGAGGCGGCCTCGTACATGGACGCCGGCAAGCTGGTGCCGGACGAGCTGGTGATCGCGATGATCCTCCAGAAGGTCGAGGACGAGGGCGAGGACGGCTTCCTGCTCGACGGCTTCCCGCGCACGATCCCGCAGGCCGACGCGCTCGGCGACGAGCTCGATCGCCGCGGCCGCCGGCTGACGGCCGCGCTGCTGGTGCAGGCGCCGGACGACGTGGTGGTCAAGCGCCTCTCCGGGCGCCGCCAGTGCTCGAACGGGCACCTCTACCACGAGGAGTTCGACCCGCCGAAGCACCAGGGCAGCTGCGACCAGTGCGGCAAGCCGCTGTTCCGGCGCGACGACGACGATCCGGACAAGGTCCGGACCCGCTTGAACACCTACCACGAGCAGACCGAGCCGCTGATCGACTACTACGAGGATCGGGGCCTGCTGCGGCGCTTCGACGGCACGCGCAGCCCGACCGAGGTGCACGACCACATCCGGGCGACGCTCGCTACGCTCCGGCTCGAAGAGCGGCTCTGAGCGCATGATCATCAAGAAGAGCCCGGCGGAGATCGACAAGATGGCCCGCGCGGGCGACATCCTGGTGCGCACGATGGACCTGGTGGCCGGCAAGGTGCGTCCGGGCGTCACCACCGGGGAGCTCGACCGGGCCGCGGAGCGGTTCATCCGCTCCCAGGGCGCCACGCCGGCGTTCAAGGGGTACCGCGGCTTCCCGGGCTCGATCTGCGCCTCGCCGAACGACATGGTCGTGCACGGCATCCCGGGCGCCTTCAAGCTCACGCGCGGGGACGTGCTGAGCGTGGACATCGGCGTGGTCTACGACGGCTGGGTGGCCGACGCGGCGCGCACCTTCCCGGTCGGCGAGGTCTCCCCGGTGGCGGCCAGCCTGCTCGACGTCACGCGCGAGGCGCTGTTCCACGCGGTGGAGCAGTGCCGGCCCGGCAACCGGCTCGGTGACCTGGGGCACGCCGTCCAGCAGCACGTGGAGGCGGGCGGCTTCTCGATCGTCCGCTCCCTGGTCGGCCACGGGATCGGGCGCGACATGCACGAGGAGCCGCAGATCCCCAACTACGGCCAGCCCGGCAAGGGCACGCCACTGGAGGAGGGGATGGTGCTGGCCGTCGAGCCGATGACCACGGCGGGGCGCCACATGGTCCGCATGGGCGACGACGGCTGGGCGATCTACTCCCAGGACGGGTCCGTGGCCGCCCACTTCGAGTTCACGGTGGCTGTGACGGCTGACGGGCCGCGGATCCTGACGCCGTGGCACGAGTCGAAGGCGGCCGCGGCGGCCTGATTCCCAAGGTGCGTCCCGTTACTGGTCGTAGCGACCAGTAACGGGACACACCTTCGACCGAGCGGTCTCGCGGGCCGGCGCGGCACCCCGCTCCGCCGCCCTACATGCCCGCCGTTCGCCGGCGCCGCCACGCGGCTACGAGGACGAGCACGGCCAGCCCGAGCGCACCACCGGCGAGCGCCGTCTCGGCCCCGTCGCACTCCCCGGCCTCGTCGCAGCGGCCGAACGTGCACGCCCGGGCCCGCCGAGCCCATCCCTCCGGATCGCTCCACCGCCCCTGCGGCTGGAACGCCGGCCCGCGGGGGGAGCCCTCCTCGCCCGGCACCCAGCCGGCGCGCGCCGCGCCCCACG
>JBOGYU010000230.1:0-7375 GCA_050696935.1 Solirubrobacteraceae bacterium
CCAGCTCGACGGCCTCGCGCCGGAACTCCGGCGGATACGCGGGACGCGTTCGTGGCATGTGGACATCCTTCCTGCCCGGCCCAGGCGGGCCAAGCGATCGAGTGTCCACGGAGCCGGGTCAACTCCACCCGGCGTACACGATGGTGGCGGGTGGCGGCGGCGGCTCCATGGGCTACCACCACATCGAGCCCCGGTCGCTCACGAACCGCGAGCGTGCCCGACTGCAGACGTTCCCGGACGACTTCGTGTTCGAGGGCAGCATCCGGGAGGTGAGGGCGCAGGTCGGGAACGCGGTGCCGCCCCTCGCGGCGCGGCTGCTGGTCGACCGCGTCGCGACGGCGCTCCGAGCCGGCGGCGTGGCGCCATCGCGGCTTCCGCGGCGGCGGCGAGCGTCTCGTACGAAGCAGGTCCTGGCGGCTTGAGCGGCCCGGTGCGGCGGACGGTTGACGCACTAAACGCCCTGTCGGTGTTCGGAGCCGACCAGGAGGGCGCGTACCGGGAGCATTCCCAGGCTGTCCGGGAGGCGCTCGGCGAGGACGTTCCCACTGTGCTCAGCGGCTACCTCCGCGGTTGGGCCGAGGAGGGGGCACCAGGGGCAGTCGTCCTAACGGGAAACGCGGGCACAGGCAAGACCGCGCTCGCCGAGGCGTTCGCGGTGGCTTGCGGCGCGAGGCTGCCCGACTCCGACGGGCTCGAGGAGATTGCCGCTGGCCGATTCGTGGTCAAGGACCTCTCCGGTCTTGGCGAACACGACCGGTCGCGCGTCGCTGGCTTGGCTGTCGAGATCCAAGAAGGCCGTCGCGAGGCCCAGCTTCTGCTCTGCGCGAACGAGGGCATGCTGCGCGCGACGCTGGAGGCCGCCGGGCCCGCTGGGGTCCTGCGACCGGTCGACGACGCGCTTCGCAGCGGCCTGGGGCGCGAAGAGCGGCTGCTCGTCATCAACATGAATCGCCAGCGCTGGACGGCCCCCGACACGTGGCACGCGCTGCTGGACTATCTGACGCGGAGCGAGCGCTGGGGTCCCTGCGACGGCTGCGGCGAATCGCAAGAGTGCCCGCTCCGCCGGAACGCGGAAGCGCTTCGCTCAAGCGGCCCCCGCGAGGCGGTCCGGCTGCTCGTGCAGGCCGCGTCCGGCGGCGGCGTGGTCACGCTCCGCGAGCTGCTGGCCGCACTGTCCCATGCGATCACGGGCGGGCGCACCTGCGACGACGTGCAGAGCGCCCTCGGCCGTGGCGAGCTGTTCGACGCTTCGGCCGGGTACTTCCACCAGCTCTTCGGCCCGTCCCTGCGGCCTGACCAGATCGAGAGCTCGCCTCTAATGCAGGCGCTGCGCGAGATCGGCGTCGGCACCTCTGCAGACCTGCAGGTCGACGAATGGCTCCGAGATGCTGGGTCTGCGCCCAGCGAAGTGCGCCGCCTCAGCGAGGACGAAGGCGTCCACGGCCGCGTGCGAACGCAGGTCGGTCCGATGACTGTCGCGGCGCTGGGCGAGCTGATCACGATCTCCGACGACGCGGTCGCCGTCGAGAAGTGCCTCGCAGACTTGGCGGAAGGGCGGCAGTTCCTCGTCCTCTGGCGGCGGCGCGTGTTCTTCGAGGCGCCGATGCTCCTCGGCGGGCGAGCCGCGACGTTCAGGCGCCTGAGCCGGCGGCCGTCGTTCGGAGGCCTTCTCGATCTCGTGGAGGCGCTCCAGAGCGCCCGATCGACGGCCGAAGCCCGAGCGCGAATTGTGACCGGCATGAATTTCCTCGCCGCCGGCTACCACTCCTATCGCGGCCAGCTCGTGGTCCCCGACGCGGGAAGCCTCGCCGCCCGCGACCCAGGCTCGTTCCGGCTTCCGACGCCGTCGCTCGTCCATAGCGAGGTACCGGTCGAGCGCATCCGCCTGCGCCTCGCAGAGGCGCCCGAGCTGGCGGACTTCCTCGACATCGACCAGGTCGGCGCCGTGCTGTCGGTCGCGCGCGACGGCAAGCCTCCGCTGGAGCTTGCGCTGACCCCCCGGCTCTATCAGGCCGTGGCGGACAGCGCCGATTTCCGCGCGCCGGTCGGCAGCGACATCCCAGAAATGACGGAGCTTGAGCTCTTCTACTCGCGCCTGGGTCTCGAACGCGCCGAAGCGGGCCTCCACGTCGTCGATCCGCATATCCAGGCCATTCGCCGCGTGACGCTCCCGGAGCTCGGGAATGCCTGATGAGCGGCAGCTTTCCCCGGCCGCTGTCTCGCGGCGCCTGTTCGGCATCTCGCCCGATCGCGACGAGCGGGCGCCGCAGATCGCGATGGAAACGCTGCTGACGCTTCGCGCCAATCGCTACGCGGCCCCGGCCGACGTCGCGGACCTGTCATCCCCGCAGCGGCGCAACGGTGCGCTCCGCTCGCTCGCGATCGGCGTCAACTTCTTCGACGGAGTCCAGGAAGCCGCGGCCGGCGGCTATACGAAGCACACGCTAGGTGATCGCCTGTCCGCGGGAGCCGACTTCGGAGGCAGCCAGGGCCTGCCGATCGCCAAGCAGGCTCTGCAGGCGCTGGTGGACCCGGACACGCTTCGGGGGAGCAATCGCGGCGCGATCCTCATGCAGCCCTTCCACGAGGCGCTTCTCTGGTACGACGCCCGCAAGTCCGGCGAGGCAGACGTTCTGTGGTCGGTCCGCCGCGTGTACATGCGCGGCACGGGAATCACCCTCGCCCGGCTGCTGCTCGACCCCCCGGAGGAGGCAGGGCAGGAGGTCGCCGAGCGAGCGGCCGCCGCGGTTGATGGCGTCCGCGCGGCGCTTAGCGCGCCGAGCCCGCTGGCGGAGCTCGCAGAGCGGCTCGAAGGCGCCGCGCCCGATGAGCACCCGGCGGTCGAACAGGCCGAGCGGGATGCGTGGCTTGCGGGCGACGACGAGAAGCTGCTCCCGCTCGCGGAGCAGCTCGCTGGGCACGTCTCGGCGATCGTCTCCCAAGAGACAGTGAGCGCCGCGCTGAAGCTCCAGCAGGTGCGCGCGATCATCGCGCTCGACCTTGCGCGCCACATGATCGCGCGCAGCTGGGCGGCACTCGGCACGACCGACGCGGACCGCTTTCTCCTGACCGCGTTTACCCCTGAGCCGCGTCGCATCAACCCGGTGCGCGTCCGGTCGGAGAGCTCGTATCTGGCCGCCCGGCAAAGCGTTTCGCAGGCGCTCGTCCGGACGCTCGCGGCGGAAGCCTTGGCCGTCGCCGCGGAAGCGGGCGGGGGACCGGCGGCCGCCACGGTGGACTGGGCGAGGCTCTTCGGAGGCTCGCGCCCGGGCGCGGGCGCAACGGCGCTAGGGAGGGCGCGGAGCGAGCCGGACTTCGAACGCGCAGCTGAGCGGTGCTTCGAGGAAGTCGACGGCTTCGACCGCTCCGGCGCCCAGGCGCTGCGGGTCGTCATGGAATCGGTCGCGCTGCTGCTCGGGACCGGCAGCTACCGATACCTCCGACCGTCGCCCCATCTTCTGTCGGCAATGGTCGGCGCGCTCGCGCCGCGGCTCCCGCTTTCCTCGGAAGACTTCTTCGCCGCCGTCTGGGACGAGTGGGGCCTCGTCATCGGCGAATCAGAGGCGGCCCAGACGATCCTCGCGGAACAGCTTGACGGCGGAGAGCTCCGCCGCAATGGGCGGCTGTGCGAACGGCTGCTGGCCGCGACCGGACTAGCGGTGTCGCTCTCAGATCAGACGGTGATGGTCGAGCGGGCGAGGGTTGCCTGATGCTTCACGAGAGGCTCGCCGGCGCTCTAATCGCGGACCTCAGGAGCGGCGTCCTTGCCGACGGCGCCGGATGGATCTTCATGGAGGGCGTCGAGGTCCAGCTAGCTAAGGCGCTAGCGCGGCTCTGGCCGGAGCACTTTCCTCCGCTCGTCGTCGCAGCGCCTCCCGACGAGGACTTCGGTGAGCGCGCACTCGGCGACCGCACGGCAACCGGTGTGCGCAACGAGTCGGACGCCGGGCTCTTCCTGATCCTCTGCGAAGGAGTCCGGATACAGGACTTCCAGTCGGTCTCGCAGTTCTTCCGCGTCTCTCCGCAGGACCTGCTCCGAAGCGGCGCAGGCCTCGACCGCCTGGTCCAGCATCCGCCGTCGCTCGCGGGAACGGAAGCGGCCGCGGCGCTCCGCGAGGCGCTGCTCAGCCCGCATCTCGAGGTGCAGCCGCCGGCGAAGGTCGTCGCCCGCTACCTGCACGCCGTCGCCAACGGCGACGCGCCGGGCCGCGCTGTTCCGCTGCTCGGCGGCTTCCGCGACGAGGCTGCGGCGCCTAGCGGCGCCCGCCTTATCGAGAACCTCAACCTTGCTGCGCTGACCAAGTCCCCGGATCTGCAGCAGCCCAAGGCGCTCGCCGACATCCGCCTCCGCGCCGAGCAAACGCTCGCGGGGACCGCCGGCGAAGCCGCGGAGGCGAGCCAGCGGGCCAGCGAGGTCGTGGAGGCGCTAGTCGGCGGCGGCCTGCGGCTTCTCGAGTTGCTCTCGCTCGACGAGGCGCGGGAGATCCTCGCCGAGCCGCCGCCGGCGGAGCTGGCCGTCGAGGTAGCGCGCGAGCTGACCGCCTACGGGCGCACCGAGCCCTCCGCGCTCGACTACCTTCCACTGGCGGACGACCTCGCGGCGCCGGCGCCCGAGGATCGGAAGGACGCGGCGCGCGAGCTGCTCGATTACGACCAGGCGGAGGGGCGCGCGGTTTTCCGCCAGCGCACGCGCGGGCGCCTGCGGGCGCTGCTCCGCGATCGCCGCGTCGCTGCGTCGCCTGACCCCTGCGAGTCGCTCGTGAGGGCCGTCGAGCAGCTCGGATCAGCGCTCACCTCCATCGAGCTGCGCGAACCGGCCCTGCCTTCCGGCGATCCGGAGGACGAAGCGGAAGCGAAGGCAGTGCTCGCCGTCGCGGCGCTGCGAACCCACGCGGCGCCGCTGCTCGCCAAGCTCGAGGAGGAGGGCGTCCGGCTCGACGGGGGTTTGGCTGCGGAGCTCCCGGAGCCGCTCGAATCGGCGCTCGCACTACTCGACCTCGACGCCGGCGCGCTCCGCCCCGTGACAGTCGCCCTGCGCGGGGAGGTACGCAGCGATTCCGTGGAGTTCACGTGGCGCCCATCGCCCGAGGACGCTGCCTTCCTGGTCCACGCAACTGTGCTCGCCGGAGGCGCGCCGGCGCTCGCGACCTCGTCGCGCCACCCGGTGAGGCTCGATGCCGCGCGCACCATGGCGCTCACCGCAGAGGCGTGCCCGCCCGCAGCGCAGGCGCTCGCCGGGCAGCTGCGCGAGACATCTCGCCGCGTCCTGCAGCGCGGCCTCGACCCCAGTCCGCTCGAGCAGTGGGCCGAGGAGTGGCGCGCCGCGGTGGCGGCGGCAGAAGGCTCGCGCGACCTCGCCCTGCTCGACGCGCTCGCGGCCGCCGGCGGCATCCGGGACCCCGAGGGCCGGCTCGCGCTCACCCATCTCTCGCCGCTGAAAGCCGAGTGGGCCGCGGCCCGGACCGCCGGCTGGGTCGAGCTGCTCGGCCGCGCCCTTTCACCGGACGTGGCCGCTCAGGCGGAAGGGGACGACTACGACCCGCCTATCGCCACGGCCGCCCGCGGGCTCGCCGCGACGACAGCTGCGAACTACCCGGCGTTCGTCTGGCTCAGCGGCATGATCAGGCCGCTTCTTCCCGTCGCCGACGGCAAGATCATGAGCGTCTTCGCTCCCGAGGGCGCAACCGCTCCCGGTGTGCCGCCTTCCGCCGCGTTCGAGGAAGCCCTCCGCAAGCTTCTGGACCTCCATCCGGAGGCGCGCGGACACCTGCGGTGCGCTGCGTGGGGCCCGGAGGCTTCCAACCTCGCCGCGCGGACCATCCTTAAGCTGCTCGATTCGAGGCGAAGCGGGCCGAAGCGCGCGGAGCTCTTCTGCGTGGGCGGCGAACCTGGCGAAGAGGTGCTGGCCGACGCCGACGCCTTCAGCCGCGGGGAGAACGCGGGCCGCTTCGCCGTGCGGTACCTCGCGGATCTGGACCAGGCCGTCGGCGCGCTGAAGGTGGCGGGTAGCGACGCTCCCGGCGCGCACCTCGCCGTGGCGGCCGGGGTGACCGCCGAGGGGCATCTGCTTGCGGTCGACCCAGTCGAGGCGCCCGAGCCGCCGCGCGATGACGACGTCCTATTCACGCCTCGGACATGGGCCAGGCCCGACAAGGACCGCCGAGTGCTGCTTGCTCCCCCGACAGTCTCGGAGCGGGGATCAGCCTGGCTCCGCCTCGCAACGGCGATCGCAGATTCTTGGCCGGCGCCGGGCGCGGACCTGACCGTGCCCGAAGTTCGGACCGATGCCCTCGGCCTCCGAAAGGAGCTCGCGCAGCTGCACGACCTCGGGCTGTGGGTCGTCACGATCGATCGCTATGCCGGTCGCGACACGCTCGAGGCGGCCCTCGAGGGGGATGTCGCGATCCTGCATCAGGAGCGGAGGGCTAGCGGCAGCTCCGCGCAAGGGCTGGTGATCAGCCAGCGCTCCGGCGGCGCCGCCGACCAAGCGATCGCGCGGAGCCTTAAGCGGTCCCGGCTTGCCACGGAGGCGAACGCCGGCCCGATCGCGGAAGGTTTGCGGCGCGCGGCGAGCCGCGGGCACGGCATCCTCGCGCTGCGCGCGGCGACCACCGCTACGGGGATCAACGAGCTCATCGGCCACGTCGCCGGCTTCGCCCGGCTCGGGACCCAATCCACTCCCTGGCCTCTGCCGCCGGGCTGCCGCATCCTCCTTATCAGCCTCGACGAGTACTCGGGCTGGTTCGGCCGCCGCCAGCGAGCCGACCTGCTGGCTCTCGCCCTCTCGCCCGCGGAGGGCGGGGTGCACGCGGCGATGCTCGAGGTCAAGGCCATGAAGACCGCGGGCACGGGGACTCGCGAAGCTATGAACAAGGCGAAGGAGCAGCTCCGCCAGTCGCTCATCGACGCGCGATACGCGGCTCGGCCCAACCGATCCATCTACTCCCGCCTCTGGCTGAACCGCATCGCCGAAGCGGCGATCGGCGTGGCGCGCGAGAACCGCTTCCGGCTCGGCGCAGATGATCTCAAGGCGCTCGATGAGTTCCGGCGCGGCACGGGCGTGCTCGACTTCGGCGGGATCGGCATGGTGTTTAGCCCTCAGATCGCCGACGCGCCGATCCACGTCCACGTGCCGCTCATGGGAGACCTAGTGCCGATCGCGCTGAAATCTGTCGCGCTCGACGGCGAGCTGCTCGAGGAGGCGGCGCGCACGGACAGCACGATGCTGCGGACCGTGGAGACAGGCCGCCCTGCCCTGGCTCCGTCGCCGAAGACGCGACGGGCGCCGCCGCCGCGCGAGGAGCCGGGCGAAGAGGAAGGCGACGGCGATGGCCGCGGCGGGCTTCCCGTCGGCGAGCCCGACGCGGGCCCGCGC
>JBOGYU010000231.1:0-7364 GCA_050696935.1 Solirubrobacteraceae bacterium
GCGGCCGGCGAGGCGGCGGCGGCCGAGGTCGACCCGCCGACCGACGCGATCGCCAGCGCCTGGTACCGGCGCCGGATGACGCGAGTGTTCGTGCGCCGCGCGCTGGAGGAGCTCCATGCCGTCTGAGGTGTTCTCGTTCGAGCTCAACGGCCGCGCCACGGAGGTGATGGCCGGCCCGCTCGCGACGCTCAACGCCGTCCTGCGCGAGCAGCTGCGGCTCACCGCCGCCAAGGCCGGCTGCCGCCAGGGCGGCTGCGGGAGCTGCACCGTGCTCGTGGACGGCGAGCCGATGCTCTCGTGCCTGCTGCCCGTGGCCAACGTGGCGGGCCGCTCGGTGACCACGCTGGAGGGGATGGACGACCCGCTCCAGCGGATCTTCCACGAGCGCTTCGCCGTCCAGTGCGGCTTCTGCGCGCCCGGCATCCTGATCACCGCCCGCGCGCTGCTGGACCGCAACCCGTCGCCGTCGCGGGAGGAGATCGCGCGCGAGCTGGCCGGGAACGTGTGCCGCTGCACCGGCTACGAGTCGATCATCGACGCGATCGTCGCATCGGCGGCCGGAGGCCCGCCGTCCGTCTCAGACCGCGAGGCCGGACGCCTCGCGGAGGTACCTCCGTCATGACGAATCCCTTCCACGCCGTCGGCCACTCCGCCGAGCGCCGGGACGGCATGGGCCACGTGACCGGGACGACGGAGTACGTCGACGACGTCCGCCACCCCGGGATGCTCCACCTGAAGATGGTCCGCAGCCCGCTGGTGCACGCGCGCATCCGGGGCATCGACCTGTCCGAGGCCGAGAAGGTCCCCGGGTTCGTGTGCGCGCTCACCGCCGAGGACGTGCCGAAGAACGTCTACACGATCCTCTGCCTGATCGGGGTGGAGCCCGACGAGGAGCCGGTGCTGGCCTCCGACCGCGTCCGCTACCGCGGCGAGCAGATCGCCGCGATCGTGGCCGAGACCGAGGAGGCCGCCGACGAGGCCGTCCGGCGCACCAGGCTCGACCTCGAGGAGCTCCCCGCGGTCTTCGACGTGGAGGAGGCGCTGAAGTCGGGCGCCCCGATCGTCACCCACTGGGGCGCCAACCACTTCGTCTACGAGGGCCACCATTGCCGGCGGGTCCGCTACGGCGACGCGGCGGCCGCGCGCGAGCAGGCCGACCACGTGATCGAGGGCACCTACCAGAACAGCCCCACCGAGCACGCGCCGACCGAGACCACCGGCTGCATCGCCAAGCCCGAGGCCGACGGGCGGATCACCGTGCACACGAACACCCAAGCCCTCTACTTCAGCCTCGACAACACGGCGATCATCCTCCAGGTCCCGCCGGCCCGGCTGCACTTCGTCGGGGGCACCGTCGGCGGCGGCTTCGGCGGCAAGGTGGACGTCATCACCGAGCCGATCGCGGCGCTGGCGGCCATGCGCACGGGGCGGCCCGTCCGCTACGTCTACACGCGCGAGGAGGAGATGCGCGTGTCCTCCACCCGCAGCGCGAACCGGATCCGGATCGTCGACGGCGTGATGGACGACGGCCGGATCGTCTCGCGCGAGGTCACGACGTGGCACGACGCCGGCGCCTACAGCCGCCACAGCCCCTACGGCGCGACCAAGCACGCCGCCAACGTGTGCGGGCCGTACACGATCCCGAACGTCTCGATCGACGTGCACTGCGTCTACACGAACCGCCAGCCCGCGAGCGCCTTCCGCGGCTTCGGGGTGACCGAGGCGTCGTTCGCCACCGAGATGCAGATGGACCGGATCGCCCGCACGCTGGGAATCGACCCGTGGGAGCTTCGCCTGCGCCACGCCTACCGCGACGGCGACGTCCGCCCCCACCGCAAGGTGGTGGAGGACGCGACGCTCGTCGAGACCATCCGCGCCGCGGCCGAGCTGGTGGGGCACGAGCTGTGACGCTCCTGCGCGGGCGCGGGATCGCCGCGGTCAACTACCCGACCGGGATGAACCTGGGCGGCGACCCCACGCAGGCGCTCGTCCACGCCACCACGGTCGGCAACTTCGTGGTCACGCTCTCCAGCGTCGACCTCGGCCAGGGCCTGAAGACGGTGCTCGCCCAGATCGGGGCGGAGGCGCTCGGGGTGCCGCTGGAGAGCGTCCGGATCGACACGGGCGACACCGACACCGGCCCGCACTGCATGGGCACCTTCGCCAGCCGCGCCACCCACCGCGCCGGCAACGCGATCGTGCAGGCGGCCGAAGAGGCCAGGCGCGTGCTGCTGGAGGTCGCCGGCCTGGAGCTGGAGGCGGCGCCCGAGGACCTCGAGACCGACGGCGAGGGGAACATCCGCGTGATCGGCTCGCCCGCCTCCTCGATCAGCGTCGAGGCGGTCGCGCTCGCCGCGCACTTCAAGCACGGCCGCACGATCTCCGGCCGCGGGATGTACATGAAGCCCAAGAGCGAGATCGTGCCCGAGACGGGCGAGATGGACCCCGACTCCACGGAGGCGCACGCGTGCACCGTGGCCGACGTGGAGGTCGACACCGAGTCCGGGCACGTGCGCGTGCTGCGGCTGGCGAGCGCCTACGAGATCGGCTGCGCGATCAACCCCGCGCTGGTGCAGGGCCAGATCCGCGGCGGCGCCTGGATGGGAATGTCGCACGCGCTGTACGAGACGACGGCGCCCTACTACCCGGCGCTCGACCACCCGCCGGGGGACTTCAGCCACTACCTGATGCCGGGCCCGCTCGACCTGCCGGAGATCGAGTCCGTCGTGCTCGAGATGCCGTCCTCCAACGGCCCGTACGGGATGAAGGGCGTTGGGGAGATGACGGCCAACCCGCCGATTCCGGCCATCGCCAACGCGGTCACCGACGCCATCGGCGTCCAGATCACCGACCTGCCGATCACGCCCGAGAAGGTGCTGCGGGCGCTGGAAGCCAAGGAGAGCTGAGTGCTGAAGGTCATCTCGCTGATCAAGCGCAGGGACGACCTGCCGCTGGACGAGTTCCGGACGTGGGCGCTTGAGGAGCACGCCCCGAAGGGCAGGGAGCTGCCCGGGCTGCGCGAGTACCGCATGAGCGTGGTCGAGAACGACGACCCCGGCCTGCCCTACCACGCGGTGTCGGAGCTCTACTTCGACGACGAGGAGGCGTTCGCCGCCGCTTTCGCGACCGAGGCCGGCAAGGCCGCCGGCGCCGACGTCGCCGCCCACGCCTCCGACCGCGTCCGGCTCGTCACGCGCGAGGAGCGGATCCTGTAGGGCGGCAATATGCCTACACCGTGTCTACGGGGTGTAAACTAAACCGGAAATGGCTAGTCGTACCTTCTCGTTCCGCGCCGAGTCGGATCTTGGCGAACGGCATGATCGGGCTCTTGCGGAGCTCGAGCGCTTGCGCCGCGAGCGGCCGCGCTTGGCCGACAGCGTCCGTTACGACTTCGACGTGCGCCTGGCCGCCGCCCAGCAACTTGGGCTGACCAGCCCCGCTGACAGGCTGCGTGCGACGGTTTCCGCGCTCGTTGCGGCCGTCGAGGAAGCGCTCGCAGATGAGCCCCTGCTCGACGGCGAGCCCACGGCGCCGGATGACGAGATGCTGGCCTCCGCGCACGCAGCGGCGGACGCGGTCGCGCGCCGCTACGAGGCCGAGCAGACCGATGCGCCGTGATTGTCGACGCCGGCGAGGTGTGGTGGTTCGAACTGCCCCGCGTCGGACGCAAGCCGGGGGTCGTGTGCTCTCGCCGCGCGGTGAACCTGCGGCTGATGCCGGTCATCGCCCGCGTCACCACCGTTGACCGCGACCGGGGGTTTCCGACCGCCGTGGAGCTCGCCGCCGGCGAGGTCGAGGGTCTGCCAGAGGACGCCTTCGCTCTCGCGCACGACTTGTTTCTCGCGGGACCGGCCGCGCCGGCAGTGGCCCCGGCCGGACAACTCGGCGCGCTCAAGCTGGTCGAGCTTCGACACGCCCTCGCGTGGACGTTCTCGCTCGCTGACTGACCGCGCCGCGCCTCCTGGCTTCCGGCCGCTCCGGGCATCGGAGAGCGGATGGGCGCCGCGCTTCAACGGATACGGTACGTGCGTGAAGCGCAGGACCATCTCTCTTCCCGACGACATCGAGGCCCGGCTGCGGCTGGAAGCCCAGCGGCGCGCTGTACCTGTCACCGAAGTCGTCCGCGAGGCGATCGACCGGCACCTGCCGCCGCGGTCCGACGGGCCGCTGAGCTTCGTCGCCGTCGGAGCGGGCTCACCCGCTGACGCCTCCGGACAGGTCGACCCGCTCGTGCGCGAGTCGATTCACCGGCGCCACGCCGATCGCTGACGCAACCGCAAATCCAACTCCGACCTCGTTGGTAGGCTTTACGCCGTGATCTTCACGACGAAGGCCGAGTACGGAGTACGGCTGCTGATCCAGCTCGGGCTGCAGGGCGGGGGCCAGCCGGTCTCCCTGAAGGCCGTCGCGGACGCCGAGTACCTGCCGCTCGCGTACCTGGAGCGGATCGCCGCGCTGCTGAAGAAGGCGGAGCTGGTGCGCGCCACCCGGGGCGCCCACGGCGGCTACCTGCTGGCGCGGCCCGCCGAGGAGATCACGATGGACGCCGTCGTCCTCGCGCTCGAGGGCGCGATCGCGCCCATGGACTGCTTCCTCGACGACAGCCACGCGCGCGTGCAGTGCTCGCACATCGCGGACGGCGAGCACTGCGCCACCAAGCTGATGTGGACGCGCGTGCAGATGGGCGTCATCAAGTCGCTGCAGCGCACCACCCTGGCCGAGCTCGTCGAGTTCGCCTCCCCCAAAGAACCCGTTCACCTGGAGATCCATGGCTGACCTCGAGATCAAGAACCTGCACGTGTCCGCCGCGGACAAGGAGATCCTCAAGGGCGTCGACCTGCACGTCCGCGCCGGCGAGTTCCACGCCCTGATGGGCCCGAACGGCTCCGGCAAGTCCACCCTGGCGAACGCGATCATGGGCCATCCCAATCTCGAGGTCACCGAGGGCCAGATCCTCCTCGACGGCGAGGAGATCACTGAGGCCGACCCGGACGAGCGCGCCCGCGCCGGCCTGTTCATGGCCTTCCAGTACCCCGTCGCGATCCCGGGCGTGACCGTCGCCAAGTACCTGCGGATGGTCATGAACGCCCACCGCGAGGCGCGCGGCGAGGACGCCGTCTCGCTGAAGGACTTCCGCAAGACCGTCGAGACCGCGATGGAGCTGACCAACGTCCCGCGCGAGTTCTCCAACCGCTATCTCAACGACGGCTTCTCGGGCGGCGAGAAGAAGCGGATGGAGATCCTCCAGCTCGCGCTGATGGACCCGCGGCTGGCCGTGCTCGACGAAACCGACTCCGGGCTGGACATCGACGCGCTGAACACCGTCGCCAGGGGCGTCAACGAGGTCGCCGGCGGCAGCGACATGGGCGTCCTGATCATCACCCACTACCAGCGCATCCTGCACATGGTGATCCCGCAGTTCGTGCACATCATGCTCGACGGGCGGATCGTCAAGGAGGGCGGCCCGGAGCTGGTGGAGCAGCTCGAGCAGCGCGGCTACGACTGGATCCGCGAGGAGGTCGGAGCGGCGGCGTGAGCCTCGCGGCCCCCACCGCGTCGGACTTCCCGGTCCTGGACCGGGAGGGCCTCGTGTACCTCGACACCGCGGCGACGTCGCAGACCCCCCGCGCCGTGATCGAGGCGATCGACCGCTACTACCTCGAGTACCGCGCGAGCATCCACCGCGGCGTCTACCCGCTGGCCGCCGAGGCCACGGACGCCTACGAGAGCGCGCGCGAGAGGGTCGCCGCCTTCGCGGGCTCGACCGCCGGGGAGACGATCTTCACGCGCAACGCGACCGAGGCGCTCAACCTCGTCGCACGCACGAACGCCGGCCCGGGCGACCTCGTCGTGGTCACTCAGATGGAGCACCACTCGAACCTCGTCCCGTGGCAGCTGGCGGGCGCCGAGCTGGCCTACGTGCCGGTCGACGACGAGGGGGTGCTCGACCTCGACGTGCTCGACGCGCTGCTGGAGCGCGGCCCGAAGCTCGTGGCCGTCGCCCACGTCTCGAACGTGCTCGGCACGATCAACCCGATCGAGGAGATCGCCGGCCGTGCCCACGCCGCGGGCGCCCTGGTGGCGGTCGACGGCGCGCAGGCCGCCCCGCACCTGCCGCTCGACGTGGCGGCGCTCGACGCCGACTTCTACGCCTGGACCGGGCACAAGGCCTACGGCCCGACGGGGATCGGCGTGCTGCACGGCCGCCGTTCGCTGCTCGAGGAGATGCCGCCGTTCCTCGGCGGCGGGCACATGATCGCGCGCGTGGGCGACCAGGAGTCCACGTGGGCCGAGCCGCCCGCCAAGTTCGAGGCCGGCACGATGCCGGTCGCCGAGGCGATCGGCCTCGGCGCCGCGGTCGACTACCTCTCCCGCATCGGCATGGACGCGGTCCGCGAGCACGCGCGCGACGTGGTCGGCTACGCGATCGAGCGCCTGGGCGAGGTCCCCGGCCTCACGCTGTACGGGCCGTCCGACTCCGAGCAGCGCGGCAGCGTCTGCGCCTTCTCCCTGGACGGCGTGCACCCGCACGACGTGGCGGAGATCCTCGGCCGGCAGGGCGTCTGCGTCCGCGCGGGCCACCACTGCGCGCAGCCGCTGATGCGCCGCCTCGGCGTGTCGGCCACGAGCCGCGCCTCGTTCGCCGTGCACTCCACGCGCGAGGAGGTCGACCGCCTGATCGACGGCCTGGCCACCGTGCGCGAGGTGTTCGGCTGATGGACGACCTGTACCGGGAGAACATCCTCCAGCACTACAAGAACCCGCATCACTGGGGCGAGCTTCCCGAGCCCGACCTCGAGGCCGAGGACCTCAACCCCCTGTGCGGGGACGAGCTGAAGGTGCAGCTCAAGGTCGACGGCGAGGGCCGGATCGAGGACGTGCGCTTCTCCGGCCACGGCTGCGCGATCTCCCAGGCGTCCGCGTCGATGGCGTCGGACGAGGTGGTCGGCATGCCGGTCGACGACCTGCTCAGGCTCGACCGCGAGTTCGTGCTCGACCTGCTGGGGATCGACATCTCCGCCACCCGCATGAAGTGCGCCCTGCTCTCCCTGAAGGTGCTCAAGAGCGCCGGGCTCGGCCACGCCGTCGGGTGGGAGCCGGACACCCCCGCCAGCGCACGGGGGGCCTAGGTCGCTCTCGACGGGCTCGGCCCGCACAAGGCACAGCTGCTCGACACGACCGGCATCGCGGGGACCGTCGACGCGGCGACGCGCGGCGTGTACCGTCACCCCGGTCACACGAGAGGAGGGGTTCGCATGTGCCTGCCGGGGACGATCGAGGCGGTTCGCGAGCAAGAGACCGGCGTGACGCGCCGGGCGGCGCTGGCGGGCGGCGGCGCCGCGGCGCTGGCCGCGCTCCTGCCG
>JBOGYU010000232.1:0-7323 GCA_050696935.1 Solirubrobacteraceae bacterium
AGCTCGAGCGCGGCGTGGGCCGCCTCCCGGTCGGAGAGCATCGTGTCCTGCGGGAAGGCGGCGATCTGCTCGGCCAGCTCGAGCGCGCGCTCGGCCGGCCGCGGCGCGATCTCGTTCACGAGGCCCCTGGCATGGGCCTCGGGGGCGTCGACGACGCGGCCGGTGAGGATGAGGTCGAGCGCGCGGCCGAGGCCGACCACGCGCGGCAGCCGCTGCGTGCCGCCGTCGAGCAGCGGCACGCCCCAGCGGCGCTCCATGCACCCGAAGCGCGCGGTCTCGTCCGCCACCCGCAGGTCGCACCACAGCGCCAGCTCGAGTCCGCCCGCCACGCACCACCCGCTGATGGCGGCGATCGCCGGCTTCGGCGAGGCCAGGCGGGTGAAGCCGAGCGGCCCGCCGGGGGCGTCCGGGTCGAGCGTCTCCAGCGCCTTCAGGTCAGCGCCGGCGCAGAACGCTTCGCCGCCGCCGCCGGTGAGCACGAGCACTCGCGCGCCGCCGTCGCCCACGAACCGCTCGAACCCCTCCAGCAGTGCCGCGGCGGCCGGCCCGTCGACGGCGTTCCGTCGCTCCGGCCGGTCGATCGTGAGCACCGCCGCTGCCCCGACCCGCTCATATCGGACCATCCGCGCAGTGAATCACCGCGGTGCGGCGCGGCGGCTGTCAGGACTTCGAGTCGTTATCCGATGGCTGCCAGCCGTACAGCTCGCCCCAGAGGGGGCTCGGACCCACGGGCTGTGGCGACGGGGGGCGACCCGAGGGCGGCCAGCCGTACGAGTCGCCCCACAGAGGGCTCGGGCCCACGGGCTGGGGCTTCGGCGGGAGAGGGGGAGATGTCGGCTTCTTCGCCATCGCTCGGGAATGCTAGGTCACCGTGGCCAGATTGACCACCCAGGCCACGACCTCCAGCGCCAGTAGCGCGCTCGTGACTCGGAAGATCCAGATCAGGCGATCCAGGTGACTCCCGTTCAGGACGTACGCATGATCCATGTGCAGTGCGAGTTCCCGCTGGATCGCAGCGACCGTCCACGCTCGCCCTTGTTCAAGGTACAGCGAGACGATCGTGCCCGGAGTCGCGGAGAAGGACCACGCTCGTCGTGGCCACAGGATGACGAGCGCGCCGGCTGCGAGACCGGCGAAGCAGGCGATCGCCACCCACGTCCACCCGACCGGCTCGTCGCCATCGAGGGCGCGCCCGCCGAGAAACGACGTCGCGATCGCCGCCGCCGACAGGAGGATCCCGGCGCGCGAGCGGAGCGCGTCGAGCTCACTCTCCTGGCGGGCCAGGCCGCGGACGCCCTCCTCGAACGCGAGCGCATAGCCCTCGGGCGGTGGGGTGACGTGCGAATCCACGCCAACGATCATCACCGCCGCCTCGGACGGTGTTACAGAACTGCAACGGCCCCGGGCGGGGAGACCGGGGCCGTGGGTGAAGACTCGCGGGCGCCGCCGGGCTCGGTGTGAAGAAGCGGCTACCAGCCGCCGCGCATGTCGGCCCGCGCGCGGCGGGCCTTCTCGGCCGCCAGCCGGCGGTCCTTGCGCTTCTCGAGCCGCCCCTGGAGCAGGCTCAGGACGAACACCAGCAGCGGGAACGCCGCGATCAGGATGAAGCCGGCGTTCGTGATCACCTTGTCGTTCGTCTCGCCCCACAGGCCCTCGCCGCCGTCGTGGCCCTCGGAGGCGACGGCGACGGGCGCGGCCAAAGCGAGCAGGGCGACGGTCAGCAGGGCGGTCCGCAGCACGCGGCTGAGGATACCCTCGAACCTCGATGGCCGTCCTGATCGCCTCCGACATCGCCAAGGACATCGCGGGCGAGCCGCTGCTGCGCGGCGTGTCCTTCCGGCTCGTGCGCCGCGACCGCCTCACGCTCGCCGGCCGCAACGGGGCGGGCAAGACGACGCTGCTGCGGATGCTCGCGGGCGAGAGCTCGGTCGACGGGGGAGAGCTGTCGCTCGCCAAGGACGTCCGCATCGCCCTGCACGACCAGCGCCCGCCGCGCGACCGCGACCTCTCCCTGCGCGACTACGTGCTCTCCGGCTGCAAGGACCTGCTCGACCTCGAGGCCCGGCTCGCCGAGCTCGAGCACGCGATGGCCGATGGCGCCACGGACGCGGGGACGCTCGACGCCTACGCCCGCGCCCAGGCCCGGCTGGAGCACGCCGGCGGCTACACGTGGCGCGAGGGCGTGAACGCGACGCTCCACGGCCTCGGGTTCCGCGACGAGCACCTGGACCGCAGCCTCGAGAGCTTCAGCGGCGGCGAGCTGACCCGCGCCTCGCTGGCCCGCGCGCTGGCCGGCGACCCGGACCTGCTCCTGCTCGACGAGCCGACGAACCACCTCGACATCGAGTCGCTCGAGTGGCTGGAGGCGCACCTGCAATCCCTCGACGCCGCCGTGGTCCTCGTGGCGCACGACCGCTGGTTCCTGGAGGCCGTCGGCACCGCCGTGCTCGAGCTCGAGGCCGGCCGCGGGCGCTTCTTCAAGGGCACCTGGCACGCCTGGCGCAAGGAGAAGGCCGCGCGCGAGCTGGCCCTCGGTCGGGCGATCGAGAAGCAGGAGGCCGAGATCGCGCGGCTGGAGCGGTTCGTCGACCGCTTCCGCGCCGGCACCCGCGCGCGGCAGGCGCAGGCGCGCGTGAAGCGGCTGGAGAAGATGGAGCGTGTCCAGCGCGATCCCCGCGACGGCCGCTCACTCGGCTTCGCCTTCAAGCCGCCGGAGCGGTCGGGCCGCGTGGTGTTCGAGGTCGAGCACGGCGAGCTGGCGGTCGGCGACCGCACGCTGCTGCGCGACTTCGAGCTGTGGCTCGAGCGGGGCGAGCACGTCTCGCTGATCGGCCCCAACGGCTCCGGCAAGACCACGCTGATCAACGCCCTCGCGGGCCGGCGGGAGCTGGACGGCGGCAAGCTGCGCCGCGGCCACAACGTCAAGCTCGGGCTGCTCTCCCAGCACGCGGACGAGCTGGGCTCCGGCCCGCGCACGGTGCTCGAGGCGGCCCAGCGGGAGACCGGCCTGAAGCCCAACGACACCCGCGCCCTGCTGGGGCGGTTCCTGTTCGGCGGCGAGGCGGCCGAGAAGCCGCTCGACGGCCTCTCGGGCGGCGAGCGGCGCCGGCTCTCGCTCGCCATCCTCGTCCACTCCGGCGCCAACGTGCTCGTGCTCGACGAGCCGACGAACCACCTCGACCTCGAGAGCCGCGAGGCGCTGGAGTCCGCCCTCCAGGCCTTCCCGGGCTCGCTCCTGCTGATCTCGCACGACCGCGCGCTGCTCGACGCGGTCGGCACCCGCACGGTCGCGGTGGAGGACGCCACGCTGCGCTCGTACATCGGCGGCTGGCCGGAGTACCTGCGCGTGCGCGAGGAGCGCAAGGAGGCCGAGCAGAAGGCCAAGCGGGCGAAGCCGCCGGCGCCGCGCAGGCCGGCCCCGGCCGGCCCGTCGAAGAACCGCATCCAGCGCGCCGCCAGGCTGGAGGCCGAGATCGAGGCCGCCGAGGCCGAGCTGAAGGCGCTCGAGGCCGAGCTCGCCGACCCGGCGGCCTGGAACGACCCGCGCTCCGCCGCGCGGTCGAGCTCCCGGCACGACGAGGCCCGGCTAGCGCTCCAGGCGCTGTATGAGCAGTGGGAGGAGGCGTCTCAGCCGGCGCAGCGGCGGTAGGCGCTCGCGGCGAGCTTCGCCCCCTGCTTGCCGCTGACGGCATCCCGGCCCAGCACGGCCTCGAAGCGGTCGGGGAAGTTCGAGAACGCTCCGTCGACGCCCAACTCGACGAGGCCCGCGTGCTCCTCGGCGGTCACCAGCGTGTAGGGATGCACCGCGAGGCACCGCTCGTGGGCGGCGTCCAGGAGCGGCGCGTCGACGCTGCCCTTGCTCGGCCCGATGCCCACCGCGTAGGTCCGCACCGCGTCCAGCGTGCCGCGGATCGCCGCCGAACCCGAGTTCGGGAACAGCTGGATCAGCGGCAGCCGCAGGTTCAGAGCGTGGAGCCGCTTCAGCGAGGGCGGGCGAGAACGACTGGACGAGGACTCACCAGTCGCGCTCGGCGCGCCGCTCCGCGCTGCTCGACTACAGCGACTTCGTCGTCGTCCGCGTCCCGGCGCTGCGCGGTGAGCCGGGCCGCCGGTGACCCGGGTCAGCGCCGGCCGGCCGCGCGACTGGCGGGGAGGCGTTCACAGGGCTTCCGCGTCCACGCGACGGGCTGCCTGAATCGCGAGGTGTTCCGGCGGGCGGTGGAGATCGGGACGGACAGGGACCGGCGCGAGTGGGCGACGACGATGATGCTCACGGCGCGGGCGCTCGAGCGGATCGGCGACAACGCCGTGGACATCGGCGAGCAGGTCGCCGTCGCCGCGCTGAACACCTCGTCGCCGCGCTGAACCGCTCGTCGCCGCGCTGAACCGCTCGTCGCCGCGCTGAACCGCTCGTCGCCGCGCTGAACCGCTCGTCGCCGCGCTGAACCGCTCGTCGCCGCGCGGAACCCATCGTCGCCGCGCGGAATCGCCCTCGTTGCGCGATCTCGTCGCCGTGCGTGAACCAGATGTGACCGTCGTGTTACCGGCGGCCGGTCCGGCGGCGTCGCCGTCGACGGGGCGCCGTATACTGTCCACGAGATGACGACGACGATGAACGCCCTCGACGGGCAAGGCCGGCGACGCGCCGGCGGCCAGGCGGCGACCCGCCTGGCGGTGGTCGACTCCGACAGCGGCTTCCTGCAGGTCCTGACGAAGCGGCTGGACAACGCCGGTTGGCAGCACCGGGTGCTCGCCTCGCCGGTGCCCCTCGACGCGCTGGTCGCGATGCGGCTGAACGCGGTGGTCCTCGACCTCGCGATCCTCGGCCCCCAGGCCTGGACGTACCTGGAGAAGCTGTGCGACCGGCTCCCCAACCTGGGCGTGGTGGTCTGCACCGGCCAGTCCAGCGTGGCGCAGCGGGTGCGTGGGCTGCGGCTCGGCGCCGACGACTGGGTCACGAAGCCGTGCCACCCGGAGGAGCTGATCGCCCGCGTGGAGGCGGTCGTGCGGCGGCGCCGGAGGGCGGAGGCGCGGCCCGAGGCGGCGCCGGTCATGGTCGGCGAGGTCGAGATCCGGGCCGACCAGTTCCAGGCCTTCGTGGGCGGCGTGTCCGTCGACCTGACGCGCCGCGAGTTCGAGCTCATCCAGCTGCTGGCCGAGGCCGAGGGGCAGGTGCTCCAGCGGGAGGAGATCTACGAGCGCGTGTGGGGCTACGCGATGGTCCACGGCGACCGGTCGGTCGACGTCTTCGTGCGCAAGCTGCGGCAGAAGCTCGAGCGCTCGTCGCCGGGGTGGCGGTACATCCACACCCACTTCGGCATCGGGTACCGGTTCGCGAGCGAGCCGGTGGGCGGCAAGGTCGTGGAGGCGCTTCCGGCCGAGTCCGACCGCGAGCCCCAGCCCGCCCTCCCGCCGCCCGCGGTCGTCGCGCACGCCTGACCGGGTCGACGGCCAGGCGCCCGCGTTCGTCGCACCGCTCATCGGGACCCATGCACGCCTGACCGGGCCTCCGGCCCGTTATCGTGAACGCCGTGGGCCCGGACGGCGGCAAGCACCTGCGCAACATCGCGATCATCGTCGCGCTGGCCTGCGCGGTCTGGCTCCTGCCGGGCGGGGACACGGCGAGCCTGACGATCGGCAACCTGCTGGGGATCGTCTTCATCGGCGGGATCCTGTTCTTCGGCTACCGCATCTACATGGAGCGCCGGGAGACGATCTTCGGCTTGGAGGACCGCCAGCGCGGGATCCTCTACGCCTCGATGGCGCTGGGGGCGATCACGCTGGTCGCCACCCGCCGCATGTGGGACGCGGGCGGCCTGGGAGCCCTCCTCTGGCTCGCCTTCATGGCCGCGGCCATCTGGGGCCTCTACACCGTCTGGCGCGCGTACCGCGAGTATTAGCCGGTTCAAGCCACCCGGTGGGTCCGGCGAACGTCAACTGCTTGCTTGTAGGGCGGCGGGTGCGGACCGCGGCGCGAACGATCCTGTCCTAGGTGGACAGTGTCCCCTCAGGGCAGGATGGTGCCGTCCGGACCCACCTCCTTACAAGCCCGCCGTTCGCCGGCCCCGCCGCTCGGCACGTCCCGTCAACCATCCCACCCGGTCGCCGGCCGGCAGCCGCTACTCGAGTCGATGCCGATGGTGCCGCAGGCTCTCCCGCACGCCGGTCACCTCGACGGGAGCCCATCCGTCCGGCTGCGCCTCGGCGTGGAGCAGCAGGGCGAGGCCGGTCCCGTCTATGTGATCGACGCCGGAGAGGTCGATCACCACCGTCTCCGTCTCGCCCCGCAGCGCGCTCAGCATCCCGCCGAGCAACGGCGCCGTCGCGCGGTCGAGCTTGCCGGCCATGCGGATCACCGCCCCGCCGTGCGCGCCGCGCTCGAACTCTGCCGCCAGGCGCTCGGCGCCCATCGGGCCACCATATACCGGTCGCCGGCAACCCGCGCATCCTTTTCTTGACGAAGCCGGCACACCCGCGCATCGATCGCGAGTAGCGCCCGCACACCATCCCGGGCGACCCTCTCGTCATGAGGCCCACCGTCCCGCCCGAGCCGAGGTCGTGATGACGCACGCACCGCCGAGGCCCATCGCTCCCGCCCGCGCCGAGGCCGGCCAGGCCGCGGTCGAGCTCGTGGCGCTGCTGCCATGCGCCGCCGCGCTGCTCCTGGCGCTCTGGCAGCTCGTCCTCGCCGGCCACGCCGCCTGGGCGGCGACGGCCGCCGCGCGTGCAGCGGCTCGTGCCCACGCCGTCGGGACAGATGCCCGCCGCGCCGCGCGCGAGCACCTCCCAGGATCTCTCGAACGCGGTCTCCAGATACGCACGAGCGCCGACGGCGACGTCCGCCTGGCTGTCCGCATACCGACTCTCCCGGGAATGCCCGAGCTCGGCCACGCCCGAGCGACGGCGAGGTTCGCACCGCAATGAGGAGCCTCCACAGTGGCGAGAGCGGCCAGGCGACGGTCGAGCTGGTGGCGCTGCTGCCGCTCCTCCTGGCCGCCGGCTTCGCGGGCGCCGCCGTGCTCGCCGCCCAGTCGGCGGCGGAGCAGGCCGGCCAGGCCGCCCAGGCGGGAGCCATGGCCCTGCTCCAGGACGCGGATCCCCGCGCGACCGGCCAGGCCGGAGCCATGGTCCCGCTCCAGGACGCCGATCCACTCGCGGCCGCCGAGGCGGCGCTCCCGCCCGGCGCCCGGCGCCGAGCCACGATCGCCGTCCGAGGCCGCCGGATCACGGTCCGCGTCCGCCCCCGCCTGCCGGTGGCAGCCCTCGCGGACCGCCTGACCGCCCACGTGACGGCCGACGCCGGCCCCGAGCCCGGCCCATGAC
>JBOGYU010000233.1:0-7304 GCA_050696935.1 Solirubrobacteraceae bacterium
GCGCGGGAGCGCACCGCGCCGCCGGTCGTCGCCGCTGCCCTGCGCGAGGTCTACGAGGCGTGACTCTCCGCTCTCCCCGGGGCCCGAACGAGGTTCACGGGGTCAGCCCTCAGCCCCGCCTGCGGAGCACCCGCTCGCAGTTGCGGCGCACGAGATCGCGGGGATCCACCCTCGCGACGTCGCGCCCCGGCCCGCAGTTGACGATGTCGCGCGTGTTGTCGCGCGTGCGCAGGCGGTCGCGGCCCCGGCCGCCGAACCCGCGGTCGCGCCCGCTGCCGGGGTTCAGGTTGTCCCGGCCCGTGTTGCCGCGCAGGATGTCGTCGCCGCCCGCTCCGGTCATGTGGTCGTTCCCACGACCGCCGAACAGCACGTCCTCGCCGCTTCCGCCGACGACGCGATCGCGCCCGCGCCCGCCCCGGATGCGGTCGTCGCCGCCCTGGCCGCTCAGGCGGTCGCGACCGTCCTCGCCGCGGATGGTGTCCTGCCCGCTGCCGCCGAACACGCGGTCGCGCCCGTCGGGGCCGGGAAGGCAGTTGTAGGGAGAGCCCACGAGGTTGGCCGGGCAGGCGCCGTCGCCGTTGAGGTCGTCGTCGCCGCTGCCGCCGAAGACCTCGTCGGGACCGCCCAGGCCGAGCAGCGTGTCGTCGCCGCTGAGCCCCCTGATGGTGTCGGCCAGCTGCGTGCCGAGGAGCGAGTCGTTGCCGGACGTCCCGACCACCACCGCCGCTACGGCCGTCGTCCCCGCGAGCAGCGTCACCGCACCGGTCGCGATCAGCGTGAGCCGCTTCCTCCTGGCCATGAGTCCTCCTGGTCCGACGGGCACCGTCGGCCCGAACCTATCGGGGGCGGGGGGACCGTGTTGGTCATTGCGTGAACCGCGCGCCGTGCCACACTGGCTTTCGATGGACCGGACGACGGAGCGAGCCGAGTACCTCAAGCTCGGCGCCCCGGCGATCGGTGAGGAGGAGATCGACGAGCTCCTGGACGCGATCCGCAGCGGCTGGGTGACCACCGGCCCCAAGGTCGCGGTACTGCAGGAGCGGCTCGAGCACTACCTGCGGATACCGCACGTGCGCTGCCTGTCCTCGTGCACAGCCGGCCTCGATCTGGCGCTCCGGCTGGCCGGCGTCGCACCCGGCGACGAGGTGCTGGTTCCGGCGATGACGTTCGCCTCCTGCGCCAATGTCGTCGAGCACCTGGGCGCACAGCCCGTGCTCGTCGACTGCCGGCCCGACACGGGCCTGATCGACCTCGACCACGCCGCCGCCCATGTCAGCACCCGAACCGTCGCCCTGATGCCGGTCCATCTCGGCGGCCACCCGGTCGACCTCGACGCCGTCAACGCGTTCCGCGACCGCCACGGGGTGGCGGTGGTCGAGGACGCGGCGCACGCGATCGGGGCCGAGTGGCGCGGCCGCCGGATCGGCGCCCACGGCAACCCGACGTCGTTCTCCTTCCACGCCACCAAGAACATCACGACCTTCGAGGGCGGCGCCCTCGCGCTCGCCGACGGCGCGGCCGCCGAGCGCGTGCAGCGGCTCTCCCTCCACGGCCTCAGCCGCTCGGCGTGGTCGCGCCACGACACTCGCGCTCCCGCCGGCTACGAGCTGTTCGAGCCCGGCCTCAAGTGCGCGATGCACGACGTGGCGGCTGCCGTCGGGATCCACCAGCTCGCACGGCTCGACGGCTGGATCGCCCAGCGCGGCCAGCTCGCCGGCGCGTACGACGAACGGCTCGGGGACCTGCCGCTCGAGCTCCCGCCCCGCCCGCCGGCCCACGCGCGCCACGCCCACCACCTCTACATGGTCGGCGTGCGCGAGGACGCCCCGCAGTCGCGCGACGAGCTGCTCGACGCGCTGCACCGCGGCCGCATCGGCGCCAGCGTGCACTTCAAGGCGATCCACCTGTTCGCCTACTACCGCGACCGCTACGGGTTGCGCCCGGCGGACCTGCCGGTGGCTAGCGACCGCTCGGCCCGGGCGCTCAGCCTGCCGCTGCATCCGGCGATGACCGCGGACGACGTCGACGACGTCGTCGCCGTGCTCGAGGAGGCGCTGGCGTAGCCGTGCGCGGGTCGCTCGCCGTCTGCGCCGCCGCCGCCGCGCTCGGGCTCCTGCCCACGTCGGCGGGCGCGTCGCTGAAGGCGATCTGGGGGCCCAACGAGCTGCCCAACGGCCGCTCGGCGTTCCCGACCTACAAGCGCCTCGGCGTCGACGTGCTCCAGGACCAGCTCCGCTGGGATCGGATCGCCACCCGCCGGCCGGAGGATCCGCGCGACCCCGCCGACCCGGCGTACGCGTGGCCGAGGCAGATCGACGTGGCCTACCGAAGGGGAGAGCGCCACGGCGTTCGCCTCGCGCTCATGGTCAAGGGGACGCCCGGGTGGGCGAACGGCAACGCCCCGCAGAACTTCGCGCCGTACGCCGCCGGCGACTACGCCGACTTCCTCGTCGCGGCGTCGCGCCGCTACCGCCGGGTCCGGCACTGGATGATCTGGGGCGAGCCGTCGCAGGCGCACAACTTCTACCCGCAGGAGCGCAACTCCCCGGTCGGCCCGCGCGCCTACGCGATCCTGCTCGACCACGCGTACGGGGCGCTGAAGCGGACGAATCCGCACGACATCGTGATCGGCGGCATGACGTGGACGTTCGGCGGCGACGTCCGGCCGACCGATTTCGTGCGCTGGATGCGGCTGCCCGACGGCCGGCCCCCGCGGCTGGACTGGTTCGGCCACAACCCGTTCTCGGTCCGCTTCCCGAACCTGCGCAAGCGGCCCTATGTCAAGGGGCTGCGCGACATGTCCGACATCGACACGTTCATCCGGGAGGTCCGGCGCGCGTACCGCCCGCGTGGCATCCGCCCGCGCCTGTGGCTGTCGGAGTTCACGGTCTCCTCGGGCCGCAAGAACGCCGCGTTCGACTTTTTCGTCTCCCGCCGCAAGCAGGCCCGCTGGCTCACCGCCGCCTACCGGATCGCCCGCCGCAACGGCTATGTCGCGGGCCTCGGCTGGTTCGGGCTGCTCGACCACCCGGACCGCAAGAACGGCCACACCACCGGGCTCCTCACCCGCACCGGCAAGCGCAAGCCCGCCTACCGCGCCTACCGCCGCGCGCGCTGACGCCGCCTGGACTTCGGTGGCGCCCCCACCTAGCATCGGCGTATGAGCGGGCTCTCCGATACGGAGCCGTCGCACCAGTCCGTGCGAGAGGCTGTGACCGCCACCGGAGATGCCGAGCTCGACTCGCTGATCGACTCGGCCGAGTCCTATGTGCTGCGCCCCGCGCGACTCCAGGGTGACGTGTTCGCGCTCTTCCACGTGGTGCTGCTCGAGGTCTCGCACCCCATGGGCGTCCTCCTCGCCGTGGACCGCGGGACGGGCCGGGCACTCGTCACGTCGGGCGAGCCGGACGCGGTGCGGGAGGTCGTCGCCGCCGACCCCGGGCTCGCCGAGCCGCATGCCGTGTGGGAGCTCGTCCGCAGCCCGCCGATGGACGGCGAGCTCCTCGACGCCGTGAGCATCCGGCCGGGGCGCTACGAGTTCCGCGTCCGCGACCGCGAGACGGGTGCGGTCCGGCGCCTGGCGCTGTCGCTTTCCGACCGCGGGTCGACCTGGCGAGAGGCCGGTTGAAGGCTGTCCGGTGCCGGAGCACGAGCTGACAACCGCGCGCAGGGAGCCATCGCCGTCGACCGCGCGCGAGGATGGCGCGACGGTGTCGCCCCCCGCGTCACCGCTCCTGATGACGACCGAGGCGGTGCTGGCGCTGCAGCGGACCGCCGGGAACCGCGCGACCGCGAAGCTCGTCCAGCGCGTCGGTCCCGACGGGTCCATCACCGATCCCGTCGAGCTGGAGCGCAGCAGGCCGGTCGGCGGCACCGTCGACGTCGAGACCCGCGTACGTGTCATCGAGGCGCTGCTGTCCGCGCCGCGCTCGCGCGCCATTCTGGACGACATCGCCCGGCTCCGCGGCGACCTGTTCTTCCCGGTCAAGTGGTCGGCGAGGAGCGGCTTTCACCGCTCCGGCGAGATCTGGCTCGACCGGACGAAGAACGAGTCGCACTGGCTCAAGTCGATGGCTCACGAGATCACGCACCTGCACACGTTCCTCTCCGGGGGAGCGGCTGACATCTCCGCGATGGGCCGAGAGGAGTTCGTCAACGCGAAGATGAGCGACGAGATCAACGCCCACGCCGCCAGCTACGTGGCGCTGCTCCAGCTCGGTGCGACGACGGCTCCCGCGCAGGGGTTCACGGAGTTCCAGCGCCACCTCACCCGAACCGCTCCGCTCGCGGTTCGCGAGCGCGACTGGACTCAGGTCGAGCAGCTGGCGAAGACGTGGATCGAGCAGCGCTACCGCACCGACCCCGCGTGGCGCACCGGCAACACGGGCGAGAACTACTACGACTACTGGGGCGCCGCCTGGGACCGCGCTCACGCCGCCACGCCGGCTGCTCCGTGAGGGACTGCCGCCTGTCGAGGACACGCATCGAACACCGGACGTCCTCGTTCAGGCGTCGGCGGGAAGGATCGTGAACGCACCGCCACGCAGCGGCGCCACCGCGCGGAAGTGCCGCTCATCGAAGGTCAGGATGCCGCCGTGTACAACCACGGCATGAGCAGCGAGCCGATCATCCTTCCACCCGGCGGCGGGCGAGCGTACGAGCTGGGCCCGATGCGCGGCGTGTTCAAGGCCGACGGGCCCGAGACGGGGGACCGCTACTGCGTCTCGGAATGGTCCGTCGAGCCGCGGCGATCCGGTCCCGGGCCGCACCACCACGAGGCGAACGAGGAGATCTTCCTCGTCACCGAGGGCACGATGACGTTCCTGGTCGGCGACGACTGGGTCGAGGCGCCGGCGGGGACGTTCCTGCGCATCCCGGCGGGCGTGACGCACGACTTCGAGAACCGCGGCGACGTGCGCGCCGCCGCGTTCAACGTCTTCATCCCGGGCGGCTTCGAGGCCCCGTTCCGCGAATGGATCGAGGCAGACCGCGCCGGCGGCTGACGCGACGGATGTCAGTACCCGGCGTCCGGGTCGATGCGCCCGAGGAGATCCGCGCCCGCCGCGAAGCGCGCGACGTTCTCGCGCACGCGCTCGTCGAAAGCCGGCTCGAGCGCCGCCGGAGGGTTGGCGGCGTGCGGCGTGATCAACGCGCGCGGCTCGCGCCAGAGCGGGTGGTCGTCGGGGAGCGGCTCGGGGTCGGTGACATCGAGCGCGGCGCCGCCGAGGCGGCCGTCCGCGAGGGCCTCGGTGAGCGAGTCGGTGTCCACGAGCGAGCCGCGGGCGACGTTGACCAGCCACGCGCCGGACCGCATGGCGGTGAGCTGCTCGCGGCCGACGAGGTGCCTGGTGCCGGCGGTGGCGGGAGCGGCGATGACGACGAAGTCCGCGGCCGGCCACACCTCGCCGGTGCGATCGGCGGCCAGCGTGACGTCCGCGCCGGGGACCGCCCGCCCGCGCCGCGTGACCGCGAGGATCTCGACGTCCAACGGGCCGAGCATCGCGATCAGCTCGCGTCCGATGCCTCCGGCGCCCACGACGGCCACCGTGCGTCCGGCGAGCCCGGCACCGGGCGGCGCGCCCCAGCGCGTCGCCCGCGCCGCCTCCGGAAGGCGGCGGGCGCCCCCGAGCACCAGCGCGAGCGCGTGCTCTGCGACCGACCGCGCATACGCCCCCGCCGCGGAGGTGAAGATCCGCGCGCGGTCGACGACTCCGGCAGCGATCCACGACTCCACTCCGGCCGACGGCAGCTGGACCCAGCGCACGCGATCGGGAAGCGGCCGCGGCAGCTCCTGCGGATTGTGGCCGGTCCACACCAGCGCGTCCGCCTCATCGAGCGCAGCGGGCTCGCCGCCGCCCGCTCGTACCGCGTCCAGCAGCGACTCCTCCGGGGTGGGCCCCACGTGCACGGCGGGCCGCTCGCGGGGACTCATGGTCCGCCGATGGTGGTCACCCCGATGAGCCCTGCGGCGGCGTGGCCCAGGCGCTCGTCCGTGGTCACGAGCTCGGCGTCGAGCGCCTCCGCAAGCGCCACGTAGCAGGCATCGTAGGAGGAGCAGCGATCGCGCAGAGCCCATATTCGGGACCGAAGCGGCGAATGTCCGTGCCGCACCAGTCGCAGCTCCCCGAGCTCCTGGACGGCGCGGTCGGCGGTATCCGGCGCGATCCAGTCCCGCTGGAGCCAGCGCCGCAGGGCCGCCAGCACTTCGGGCTCCACCAGCTCGGGTACGTGAGCGTCGTTCTCCGCCGCCATCGCACCGGCCACGCCGGAGCCGTTCGGCGTATTCAGCAGCAGATCGACGATCGCCGACGCGTCAACGACGATCATCCCGCTCGCGTTCCGCGCGCTCCGCGGTGATCGCAGCGGCCGCTCTCTCGGGAAGGTTCTGCACCGGCCGGGCCGTCAGACGATCGAGCATCTCAGGCATGGTCGGCCGTGCCGCGATCTGCACCAGCTCACCGCGCACGAGCTCCGACAGCGAGAGCCGCTCCTCGGCGGCGCGGACCGACAGCCTGTGGTGGACCTCGTCGGGAACGTCGCGAACGTGGATGGTCTTGGCCATCGCGTGATGCTAGCAGGGTGGCTCTCTCATCCCCACGCTGTTAGCAAGCGACCCGCGCGAGCAGCGCCGTCCAGCGATCGGCGGAGCCGGCGCGGTCGAACTCCTCGGCGGCGGCGCGCCGGCCGCGGGCGCCGATCTCCGCCGTGCCTGCGGGATCCGCGGCCAGGGAGCGGAAGGCGGCGGCGAGCGCCGCGGCGTCCTCCGGCGGCACCACGACTCCCACGCCCGTCCGCCGCACCAGCTCGGCGGCCTCGCCGCCCGCGGACAGGACCACCGCCCGGCCGGCGGCCATGCACTCGAGCAGCTTGGTCGGCACCGCGCCGTCGAACACCGGGCGGTCGCGCAGGAGCACGACCCCGGCGTGGGCGGCGCCGTACAGCGCGGGGACCTCGGCCGCCGGCGCGATGCCCCGCCACGTCACGTGATCGGCCGCAAGCCGCCGCACGCGCTCCGCCTCGGCGCCGCCGCCGGCGATGGTGAGCCGCACGCCGTCGGGGCCGGCCAGCCGGGCGGCCGACACCAGCGTGTCGATCCCCTGGGCCAGGCCGACCGTGCCGGCGTAGAGGACCTCCAAAGGCGCGCGCGGCTGCGGGGGCGGGACACCGGCGAACCGGCGCGTGTCGACGGCCGGCCCGATCCGCTCGACGCGTCCCGCGGCAGCCGGATGTCGCTCGAGCGCCCGTGAGATGCCCGCGGTCGGCACGGCGATCGCCGCGGCCCGCGCGTACGCCCAGGCCTCCAG
>JBOGYU010000234.1:0-7303 GCA_050696935.1 Solirubrobacteraceae bacterium
CCACCACCCGCTCGGCGTCGATCCCCCGCGGCAGCGCGACCGTACCGCCGGCGATGAGCGCCGCGCCGCGCGCGAGCTCCGCCTCCACCGCGTCGGCGGACCCGGGCAAGACGTACTCGGCGATCACGCGTCCTCCAGCAGCGCGAACATCCGGCCCGGCGATCCTTCCGCCCCGCGGATCGGCACGAAGCCCGCGAAGAAGGGCACGCGCGTGCCGACCGGCAGCTGGGAGAGCCCGGTCAGCTGCTGGATCAGGATCGCCCCGCGGTCGAGGATCGCCTTGTGCACGACGAAGTCCTCGGACGTGAAGCCGGGCTCGCGCGCGGACCGCTCGCTGAAGCAGTCGAAGCCGACCACCTTGGCGCCGCGGTCCACCAGCCACCCGGCCGCCTCGGGCTCGCAGTAGGGCGAGCGCATGTAGTAGTCCGGGAACCGGCCCCAGGCCTTCTCCGTCCAGTCGGTGCGCACGAGTGCCACGTCGCCCGCGCGAACGGGCGGCGCGTGCTCCTCCAGCAGCGCGACGGTGATCGGCTCGTCCTCGCCGAGGAACGTGAGGTCGATCACGATCGCCTCCCCGCAGACGCGGTCGAGCGGGACGTCGGCGGCGGTCTCCCCGTCCGCCGCGCAGTGGCGCCCGAAGTCCACGTGCGAGCCGGTGTGCAGGAGCATGTTGACCTCGCTGGCCTGCCAGAAGCCCGGGCCTCGGTGGTGGCTTGTGAGCTCCAGCCGCTTGTTCACCGACGGCGGGCTCAGCGTGTCCTCCCCGATCGGCAGTGTCAGGTCGACGATCCTCCCCACGGCTCGATGATGTCAAGGTGTCCTGCTCCATGCAGCGCCGCGAGGACCTCCGCAACGTCGCGATCATCGCCCACGTCGACCACGGCAAGACGACGCTGGTCGACGCGATGCTGTGGCAGTCCGGCGCCTTCCGCGCCAACCAGGACGTCGCCGACCGGGTGATGGACTCGATGGACCTCGAGCGGGAGAAGGGCATCACGATCCTGGCCAAGAACACCGCGGTCCGCTACGGCGGCGTGAAGCTCAACATCGTCGACACGCCGGGGCACGCCGACTTCGGCGGCGAGGTGGAGCGGGGGCTGACCATGGTCGACGGCGTGCTGCTGCTCGTGGACGCCTCCGAGGGGCCGCTCCCGCAGACGCGGTTCGTGCTGCGCAAGGCGCTCGAGGGGCGGCTGCCGGTGATCCTCGTGGTGAACAAGGTCGACCGGCCGGACGCGCGGATCGCCGAGGTGGTCGACGAGGTCTACGAGCTGTTCCTGGACCTCGACGCGCGCGAGGACCAGATCGAGTTCCCGATCGTCTACACGAACGCCAAGGCGGGCTGGGCCTCGCTGGAGGAGGGAGAGGAGGGCACTGACCTCCAGCCGCTGATGGACCTGCTGGTCGAGCACGTGCCGGCGCCCGAGCACGAGCCGGCGCATCCGCTCCAGGCGCACGTGACCAACCTCGACGCGTCGCCGTACGTCGGCCGGCTCGCGATCTGCCGGGTGCGGCACGGCACGATCCGGCGGGGGCAGCCGATCGCCTGGTGCCGGGCGAACGGCGGCGTCGCGCCCGCGAAGGTGGCGGAGCTGTACGTGACCGACGCGCTGGACCGGGTGGAGGCGGACGAGGCGGGGCCGGGCGAGATCATCGCGGTCGCCGGGCTGCCGGAGGTGACGATCGGGGAGACGCTGGCCGACCCCGAGGACCCGCGCGCCCTGCCGGTGATCACGGTCGACGAGCCGTCGCTGTCGGTCACCGTCGGGGTGAACATGTCCCCACTGGCCGGCCAGGACGGCGACAAGCTCACGGCCCGCCAGATCAAGGCGCGGCTGGACGCCGAGATGGTCGGCAACGTCTCCATCCGCGTGCTGGAGACCGAGCGGCCGGACACGTGGGAGGTCCAGGGCCGCGGCGAGCTGCAGCTCGCGGTGCTCGTGGAGCTGATGCGCCGGGAGGGCTACGAGCTGACCGTCGGCAAGCCGCAGGTCGTCACCCGCGAGATCGGCGGGTCGGTCCACGAGCCGGTGGAGCGGATGACGATCGACGTGCCGGAGGAGTACGTCGGCGTCGTCACCCAGCTGCTCGCGCTGCGCAAGGGGCGGATGGAGCAGATGGTCAATCACGGCACGGGCTGGGTCCGGATGGACTACCTGGTGCCGGCGCGGGGGCTGATCGGCTTCCGCACGGAGTTCCTCACCGAGACCCGCGGCACCGGCCTGGTACACCACGTCTTCGACCGCTGGGAGCCGTGGGCGGGGGACCTCCGGCTGCGCCCGACCGGCTCGCTGGTCGCCGACCGCCGCGGGAAGACGGCGAGCTTCGCGCTGTTCAACCTCCAGGAGCGCGGGACGCTGTTCGTGGAGCCGGGCGAGGAGGTCTACCAGGGCATGATCGTGGGCGAGAACGCGCGGGCGGAGGACCTCGACGTGAACGCGTGCAAGGAGAAGCACCTCACCAACATCCGCTCCTCCACCGCGGACGTGCTGGTGCGGCTCGTGCCCCCGCGGCGGCTCTCCCTGGACCAGGCGCTGGAGTTCGTGCGCGAGGACGAGGCGATCGAGGTCACGCCGCACGCGGTGCGGCTGCGCAAGCTCGAGCTCGACGCGATCGGCCGGCAGAAGCGCGCCCGGGCGCTCGCACGCGCCCGCTGACGCGCGAGCGTCTCAGGCCGGCGAACTCGACACTCGACGTAGGATCGCGCCATGAGCGAGCCGACGAAGTTCCTGCTCTCCGAGCGCGACGTCCCGACGCACTGGGTCAACCTGCTCCCGCAGCTGCCGGGCGAGCCGCTGCCGCCGCTGAGCCCCGCGACCGGGCAGCCGGCCGGGCCGGACGACCTGACCCCGATCTTCCCGATGGGGCTGATCGCGCAGGAGGTGTCGACCGAGCCGCGCGTCGAGATCCCGGAGGCGGTGCGGGAGGCGTACCGGCTGTGGCGGCCCACGCCGCTGCACCGCGCGCGGCGGCTGGAGAAGGCGCTGGGCACGTCTGCGCGGATCTACTACAAGTACGAGGGGACGTCGCCGGCGGGCTCGCACAAGCCGAACACCGCGATCGCGCAGGCCTACGAGAACGCACAGGCCGGCGTCCGGAAGCTCGCCACGGAGACCGGCGCGGGGCAGTGGGGGTCGGCGCTGGCCTTCGCCTGCTCGCAGTTCGGGCTGGAGTGCGAGGTGTTCATGGTCGGCTCGAGCTACGACCAGAAGCCCTACCGGCGGTCGATGATGGAGAGCTGGGGCGCGACCGTGCACCGCTCGCCGTCCGACCGCACGCAGTCCGGCCGCGCGCAGGCGGAGCACACCACCGGCTCGCTCGGGATCGCGATCTCCGAGGCGGTCGAGGTCGCCGCGCAGGACCCGGACTGCAACTACGCGCTCGGGTCGGTGCTCAACCACGTGCTGCTGCACCAGACCGTGATCGGGCAGGAGGCGATGCAGCAGATGGAGCTGGCGGGCGACGAGCCGGACGTGGTCGTCGGCTGCGTCGGCGGCGGCTCGAACTTCGCCGGGCTGGCCTTCCCGTTCCTGCACGCGGACAGCCGGGCCCGGTTCGTCGCGGCCGAGCCGGCCGCGTGCCCGACGCTCACCCGCGGCGCCTACCGCTACGACTTCGGCGACACGGCGGGGCTCACGCCGCTGATGCCGATGTTCACCCTCGGCCACGACTTCGTGCCGCCGCCGGTCCACGCCGGCGGGCTCCGCTACCACGGCGACGCGCCGATGCTCTGCGCGCTGGTGAAGGCGGGCGCGATCGAGGCGCGGGCGTACAAGCAGAACGAGACGTTCGAGGCGGCGGTCCGGTTCGCCCGCAGCGAGGGGATCATCCCCGCGCCGGAGCCGGCCCACGCGATCCGCGCGGTGATCGACGAGGTCGAGCGCGGCGAGGCCGGCGTGATCCTGTTCGGGCTGTGCGGGCACGGGAACTTCGACATGGCGGCCTACGACGCGTTCCTCGCCGGCCGGCTGGAGGACCCGGAGTTCTCCGAGGCCGACATGGAGGCCGCGCTGGCGCGGCTCCCGGAGGCGCCGGCGATCGCCTGAGCGCCTTACGGGAGCTCGAACGCGGGCTCGATCGGACGGGCGCCCGGCTCCCTGCAAGCGGCCGGGACGATCCGCGTCCGGCCGCCCTCGTCGACGACGGTCCAGTCCTCGCAGGCCTCGTCGATGCCGACGGCGTGGACGGTGACCGGTCCGTTCCGCTTCACGTGCAGGCGCAGGAAGCACTTGTGGCTGGTGAGGCCCTGGCCCGCGAACGCCTCGTTCGTGTGGCTGGGGGCCCTCGCGCCGCGGGTCCGGTGGACGAGGAGCAGGTAGAGGCCGAACACCAGCGAGCCGGCGACCGCCCCGGTGAGCGCTGCACCGGGGATGGCCGCGAACCAGACCGCCGTGTCACCGGTGACGATGCGCGAGACGGCCCACAGCGCCGTCAGGGCGAAGGCGACGTGCGGCGCCGCGTGCGCCACGCCGACCGCGAGCTTGGCGAGCGGATGCCGGAAGTCGGCGTAGCCGGAGAGGGCGGCGACGACCAGGAGCGCCAGCACCACGGAGGCGCCGCCGATCGCCTCGCCCGGCAGCTCCGTCCAGGAGTGCTCGTGCGCGCCGCCGCCGATCGCGGCGAGCATCGCCGCCGCCAGCAGCGCGTACAGCCCGCCGAGCAGGGCGGCGAACGGTCGGGTCCTGAGCGTCGCAAGGACCACGCCGTTGGCGAGCCCCTTCGAGACGGGCGCCTGGGGGTACTCCGCCCGGCGCACATAGCAGTCGGGCTGTCCCTCCTGGGCCCGGCCCCACGGCTCGCGCGGGAGCGGCAGGTCCGGCGGCAGCGTGTGCGTCGGCGACGTGTAGGCGCCGGCCCCGCCCGCCGTGATGCGCTGGCGGGGGACCGACGGGGGCGCGTCGCCCTCGAGGACGTAGCGGTTGTAGTGGTGGACGTCGCCCGTCAGCGTCGCCGCGACCGTGACGCCCTGCGGGACCAGCTTGCGCTCGATGTAGGCAAGGTTGCGGTAGGACTCCGGCCGGTACTCGGAGCTCAGCCAGCTCGGCTTCGCGGTCAGCAGCAGGAGCCGGTTGCCGTCGCCCATCTCGTCCGCCGCGGCCCGGAAGTAGTCGAGCTGCAGCTCGTCCACGTCGGTGTCGAACTGGATGTCGACGGCCCACAGCCACCACGGCTCGGGGAGCCGCAGCGCGAAGTAGCTGCGCTGCTGCCCGGTGCGCCAGCCGCCGATCCAGCGCTCCTGGCAGAACACGCGCAGGAACGACGTGAGGCCGTCGTACCAGTCGTGATTGCCCGGCAGCGCGTAGAGCCACGGCGCCGACTCCTCCGGCTCGACCACGGGCAGCGCCCCCGAGTACGGGCCGATGAAGCGGTCCTCGTACGCGCGGCGCCCGGCGGAGGGGTACACCTGGTCGCCGCCGAGCACCAGCACGTCCGCCCGCGGCAGCTCCGTCTCGCCGACGGTCAGCCGCTCGCGGGAGAGCGACCAGGCGACCGTGCTCGTCGGGTGGAAGCCGTCGCCGGTGTCGCTCGCGAAGTCGACCCACAGCTCCTCGGCACGGTGATCGAACGGCTCCTGCTTCCACGTCTGCAGCTCGCGCTTGTCGGAGAACTTCCCGAACAGTCCGGAGATGACGACCTCCGCCGCCGACCGGCCGAGCTGGCGTGGGCTCAGCCAGCTGACCATCGGCTGCGGGACGAACGAGAGCGCCTCGAGCCGCACCTCCTCCTTCAGCCGCACCGGGCCCGTCATGGGCCAACGCTACTAGAGTCCGCCCATGGCGACCGTCATCCCGATCGAGGACCTCCAGGTCAGCCCGACGGCGGCGCTGTTCCAGGGCCGCGAGGACGCCCCGGTCTCGATCTTCGTGACCGAGTACCGGCACGGGCAGGGCCCGTCGCTGCACTATCACCCCTATCCGGAGGTGTTCGTCGTGCTGACGGGCATGGCCGCCTTCACGGCCGGGGACGAGGAGATCGTCGTCGCCGGCGGCCACGTCGTGGTCGTCCCGGCGGAGACTCCACACGGGTTCAGGGGCGCAGGCGACGACACGCTGCAGGTGGTCAGCGTCCACCCGAGCCCCACGGTCCAGCAGACGGACCTGTAGCCGAGTGTCGAGTACGTCGGCCCCACGCCGACGAACTCGACACTCGGTGCTGTGATCCCCTACTCGTACGCCAGCGCCGTCAGCACGTCGGTGCGAGCGGCGCGCCGCGCCGGCAGGACGGCCGCGGCCATCCCCGCCAGGACCGCGATCACGGCGACCGCGACGAGCGCGCCGGCCGGGATCGCGAACTCGAGTCCGTACGAGCCGAGCGCGGCGACCGCCAGCCCGGCGAGGCCGAGCCCGACCGCGATCCCGGGCATCGCCCCCATGAGCGCCGTGATGATGCTCTCGTGGCGGACCATCCGGCGCACCTGGCGGCGGCTCATGCCCATCCCCCGCAGCGTGCCCAGCTCGCGCCGCCGCTCGAAGGTGGCGAGCACCAGCGTGTTGACGATCCCGAACAGGGAGACGATCACCGCCAGCGCCAGCAGCACCCAGAGCACGGCGAGGATCGAGCCGATCCACTCGGTCTGCACCGCGACGAAGTCCGCCTTGGACGAGACCTCCACGTCCGGGAAGCCGGCGACCGCGCGACCGAGGGCGGCCACGTCGCCGCCCGCGACCAGCGTGAACCGGTTCCGCTCGGCGGCGAACGCGCCGTCGAACGCCTCGCGGGAGACCGTGATCGGGCCGAGGCTCAGGACGTCGAGCACCGGGGACTCCTCGATCGCCCGTACCCGCAGGTCCAGCCGTACGTCCTGCGCGGACGTGATCGCGAACGCGTCGCCGACCCGCAACCCGTGCTCGGTGGCCCAGCCCTCGTCGACCACCGCGCCGTCGCGGCCCAGCGAGGCGACCGCCGACGGGTCACCCGCGACGAGGTCGAACGCGAACAGGCCGGCGGCTGTGCCGGCGTCGACCGCGTTCACGCCCTCCTCCTCGCCGAACGCGAGTGCCGCGTCCTGGCGCAGGGAGCCGACCGCGGTCACGCCCGGCACGGCGGCCGCCGCACGCTCGACCGCGGGGTCGATCGGCGACCAGCCGTCCGAGCCCGCGATCACGGCCGTGGCCTGGACGCGGCGCTCGAGCGAGCCGGACGAGACGTCCTTCAGGCCCTGTGCCACCACGGTGACCGCGGTGACGAGCGCCACGCCGATCAGCAGCGCGGACGCCGTCGCCGCCGTGCGGCCGGGGTGCCGCATGGCGTTGCGGCGGGCCAGCCGCCCGGCCGGGCCGCCGAGGCGCTCGGAGGGCCGGCC
>JBOGYU010000235.1:0-7295 GCA_050696935.1 Solirubrobacteraceae bacterium
GAGCAGCCGGCGGCGCTGCGCCCGGTGCGCCTCGCCGTCGAGCAGGAGCGGCGAGCGCGGGCCGAGGAAGGGCAGCAGCCGGGCGGTTGCCGCACCCGCGCGGAAGCGATCGGAACCGCCGGTGAGAACGTCGTGGACGAGTGCCGGCGTTCCGACGACCACCACGCGGCCGACGGGCAGCAGCCGGAGCGAGAACGCGTCGCCGAACCGGCGGCGGCTGTGCTCAAGAAAGCCGACGGGATCCTGGGCAAGCCATGCCGACTGGACGGCGGAGGGCAGCCTGGGCCCGGGCGGCTCGCCCAGGCCCATGGACGCCGCCGGCTCGCGCGGTCGCCCGCGGGGAGCGGTCGTCCGCGGGCGGCTGAAGCGGGGGGAGGTCATGGGGATGGAGCGCCGGGTCGGCGTCGAGACGTTCCGCGCCGGCGGCGTCGCGGCGACCGTCGCGGGCTCTCGGGTCGGCCTCCCACGCGCTCGGAGGCACGGCAGCGCACGGCGCCTGCGAGCACGGCCTGCGCCGCGTCCTCCCGGTCGGCCGCCGCGCGGTAGACGGCGTAGGCCTCGCGACCGTGTGACTGGCGCCAGGCCCGGTAGGCCATCCGGGCCTCGTCGCGAGCGGCTCTCCAGGTCGTGACGACCGCGCCGTCCGGGCCGTCGTCCTCGATGGTGCCGGGCCGGATCACGAGCTCGCCCCAGTCCTCGAGCAGCGCGAGGAGATCCCTGCGTTGTCGGTCGCTCATCGGTGACTCCTCCTTTCGACTCTCGTGTGCGGGGCTTCTCCTATTTGAGGCACTCGAGCCCACGGACGATTCCGAGTGCCGGGCCGGGCCAGGAGTCAGCGGGCTGCCGCCCCGGTATCGCACGGAGGCGGGGACCGGCGGTGCCCGTTCGCCGACGTCGATCGCCGTGAGCGGGCCTGAGGCGATTGACCGACCCGCTGACGCCGTCACCGGAGCCTGTGGGTACTGCTCGCGCGCCTATGGCATCAACGGTCGGCGCCGGGACCCGAGTCGGGCCCCGGCGCGCCGAGTGCTAGCCCTCCACGACGACGGTGCCGACCATGCGCGCGCCCTCGTGGGGGATGCAGACGTACTCGTAGGTGCCGGGCTTCTTGAAGGTGCGCGAGAAGGTCTCGTCGGCTCCGAGCAGTCCGGAGTCCCAGGGTTTGACGCCGCTCGGGACGCTGACGCCGTTGGGGTCGGCGACCTTGGACGGATCCGTGGTCACGGTGTGAGCCATGTTGCCGACGTTGCGCCATTGCACGCGGTCGCCGACCGACACCGTGATCTCCTGCGGCTCGAACTTCAGCCCGTCGGTCATGTCGACCACCGGCGCTCCTGAGGTGTCGTTCGACTCGGCGGTCGGCGTCGGCTCGGCCGCCCGCTGCTGACCGCCTTCGGTGTCGTCGTCACCGCCGCAGGCGGCCAGCGCGCCGGCGATCGCGATCGCGGCAATTGAGGGACGCCACCGCCTCATCGGATGTCGCACACCGGCATGAAGCCGGGCGTGCCGGCCTTCACCGGCGTGCCGTCCATCGGGTTGCCGGGCGGGCCGGCCATCGTGAGGTCGCGGACCGGGATGTGCATCAGCCAGTGCCCGGCCTTCGGCCCGGCGCCGACGAGGCCATGCCAGTGGTCGAACCCGCCGGGCGTCGGTCCGAGGATCGTCGCGTCCTTGGCCTTGACGGCCTGCTCGAAGCTGCCGTTTCCGCAGTTGCCCGGGATCGCATAGACGAGGTAGAGCAGCTCGCCCTTCTCGGCGTCTTTGGCCCACTGGAACGGCTTGTCGGTCTGGAAGTGCAGGCCGACGGCGTACCCGGCGTCGTCGATCACCTGCCAGTAGTGGCCTGGCACGTTGTCGAACGTCCACTCCTTCCCGTTCTGCCTGACGGTCGGGGTCTTGGTGAACCCCGGCGGCAGGTTGTCCTCGGAGATGGCCGCTCGTGGCCCGGCGGACGCGGACTGCTGGGCCGTCTGGCCGTCACCGTCGTCGTCGCCGCCGCAGCCGGCGATCAGCGCTGCGGCCGCCGCGACTCCCAGCAGCAGCCGGCGCGTGGAGGAAAGTCCCATCGGTGTACCCCCTTGTCGGTCGGTCCTCCCGTGCGCGGCTTGGACCCGGCCGCGAGCGGAACGGTTCAAGACCATTGATCTCGACGCCGGCGACCGGCGCTCGGACGGGCCCGGCGCGGACGGCCCGTCATGCCTGCCGCACTTCCGGCGACTTGAACCGCCCGAGTCGCCACCGGGTCGCGCCGGCGATCAGACGCCTCCTCATGCCCGCCGCGACTGAATCGTTCACCGCGTCGGCGGATCAGACGTCACAGACGGTGGTGACGGCCGCCGTCGAGGACGACGACAGGAGGCGACATGGCCAGAGTCAGCGAGTCGATCATGATCGAGGCCGATGCAGACGAGGTCTGGGAGCTGGCGGGTGACCCCGCGCGCATCGCGGAGTGGGTCCCGTCACTGTCCAGCGCGACGGCCGAGGGCGACCAGCGCACGTGCACGCTGGAGCAAGGCGGCGAGCTCGTCGAGCGCATCGTCGAGCGGTCGGATGAAGGTCGGTTCTACGAGTACGAGATCGTCGACGCGCCACTGCCGCTGCGCTCCTACCGGTCGCGGTTGGCCGTGGAGGAGCACGACGGCCATGCGCACGTCGATTGGGTGGCCGAGTTCGAGCCGCAGCGACCGCAGGACGAAGCTCAGCTCGGCGAGGCGTTCGCAGCGACCTACCGGAGCGGGTTGGAGTCTCTTCGTGGCCGTCTGGAGGTTGGGAATCGGTCCTGATGGGCCTCGTCGACCTGCTGCGCCGCATGGCGGCTGACGACCCGCGGCCCGGGCGAGCACAGGGGTGTGGGACGACACAGTGCTGGCCGACGGCGACAGCACGATCGTGGTCGACGACCGCAACGACGTTCCGCCGGAGAACGTCGACGACCGCGGGGCTGGCCTACGCGGTCCTCGAGCCCTGAACGACGAGCAGGAGAGCTCATGGCCGAGACGCTGTCCGATCTCATGCTCGAGCCCCTGGCGGCGTGGGCCATGCCGGCCGCCGAGGACGCCGACGGCCGGTGAGCGCCCGTATCGCCGACTGCTGATGATGCCGCTCGTGCGCTTCGTGCCGGCGTCGGATCCGCGCATGCGGCGCACGATCGACGCGATCCGGCGCGAGCTGGCCGAGCACGGGCTGGTGCGTCGCTGGACCGGAGCCGAAGAGGGCGGCTTCGTGATCTGCTCGTACTGGCTCGCCGATTGCCTGGCCATGGCCGGCGAGGTCGAACAGGCCGAGGCCGTGTTCGAGGCGGTGACGCGCCACGCCAACGTCGTCGGGCTGCTGTCGGAGGAGATCGACACGGCCGCCGGCGAGCTGATCGGCAACTTCCCGCAGGCGTTCTCGCACGTGGGCCTGATCAACGCGGCCTAGAGCATCACCCAGGCGCAGGAGAAGAGGGAGACCGGATGATCGCGAGGCAGGTTGTGGTGGTGACCGGTGCGGTGTCCGGCCTGAACCGTTCGCGTCGCCGGCGGATCAGAGATCACAGATAGGCCGGCCGCCACGGTCGGCATGGTGACGACGACCGGGGGCCGACATGGCGAGAGTCAGCGAGCGGACCGTGGGCGCGGCCGGGGGATGTGCGTGATGGGCCTCGCCGATCTGTTGCGGCGCATGGCGCTCGACGACACCAAGCCGGGCCGCGTGCAGGCCATCTGGAACGGCGCGGTGCTGGCCGAGAGCGACAGCACGGTCCTGGTGGAGGGCAACCACTACTTCCCGATGGAGAGCGTCGACGAGCGCTACCTGCGGCCGAGCGACCGGCAGACGACGTGCCCTTGGAAGGGCGTGGCGTCGTACTACGCGATCGAGGTCGACGGGCAGCGCAACGAGGCGGCGGCCTGGTATTACCCGGATCCGAGCCCGGCGGCGGCGAAGATCAAGGACCACGTGGCGTTCTGGCACGGCGTGCGGGTCGTGCGCGTCGACGAGACGTGAGCGAGGAGACTGAGATGGGAGAGCGGACCTTCGACGTGGTGGTCATCGGTGCCGGCCCGGCGGGCGAGGTGCTCGCGGGGCGGCTGGCCGAGCGGGGCCACGAGGTGGCGATCGTGGAGTCGCATCTGGTCGGCGGCGAGTGCTCCTTCTACGCCTGCATGCCGTCCAAGGCGCTGCTGCGTCCCGCCGAGGTCCTGGCCGAGGCGCGGCGCGTGCCGGGTGCGGCGGAGGCGGTCGGCGGCGACATCGACGTCGACGCGGTGCTCGGTCGCCGCGATCAGATCGTCGCCGGTCTCGACGATGCCGGCCAGGTGCCGTGGCTCGAGGAGCGCGAGATCACGCTCGTGCGCGGTCACGGCCGGCTCGACGGGCCGCGGCGCGTCCGGGTGGACGAGGACGCGGTGCTCTGCGCGCGCCGTGCGGTGGTCATCGCGGTCGGCAGCGGCGCGCTGCTCCCCCCGATCGCCGGCCTGGCCGAGGTCCGTCCATGGACGAACCGCGAGGCGACGACCAGCGCCACGGTCCCGTCGCGCCTGCTCGTGCTGGGTGGCGGCGTGGTCGGGGTCGAGTCGGCCCAGATCTACGCGTCGCTGGGCTCGCACGTGACGCTGCTGGAGGCGCTGCCGCGGCTGCTCGCGCGCGAGGAGCCGTTCGCCTCGGAGGAGGTCGCCGCTGGGCTGCAGGCGACCGGGGTGGACGTCCGGACGGGCGTCGTGGCAACGTCGGTGCGGCGGGAAGGCGGCGAGGTGTCGGTCGCGCTCGCGGATGGCGCGACGGTCAGCGGCGACGAGCTGCTGGTCGCCGTGGGGCGCACGCCGCTGACCGACGACCTGGGGCTGGAGACCGTCGGGCTGCCGGCCGAGGGCTGGATCGAGGTGGACGACCAGCTGCGCGTCGCCGGCCACCCGTGGCTGTATGCGATCGGGGACGTGAACGCGCGGTCGCTGCTCACGCACATGGGCAAGTACCAGGCGCGCGTGGCCGCCGACGTGATCGACGGCGCGGATGCGCGTGCGACGCGCGACCGGGCGGGTGCGCCGCGGGTGGTGTTCACCGATCCGCAGGTCGCGGCGGTCGGGATGACGGAGGCGGAGGCGCGGCGGGGAGGCCTTGACGTGCTGGTGGTGTCGCACCGCACGTCGGCGACGGCGGGCGCGAGCTTCGTGGGGCGCAACGCCGCCGGCACGTCGCAGCTGGTGATCGACCGGCGGCGCGAGGTGCTCGTCGGCGCGCCGTTCGTCGGGCCAGAGGTCGCCGACCTGCTGCACGCGGCGACCATCGCCGTGGTGGCGGCGGTGCCGATGCCGGTGCTGCTGGAGGCGGTCGCGCCGTTCCCGACGCGAAGCGAGATCTGGCTGAAGCTGCTCGAGCGCTACGAGGCCGAGCGGGGGGCCGGCGCGCTGGCCCCGGCCGCGTGAGGCTGCTCCCGCTCGTCCCGCTGCTCGCGGCCGTCCTGGCCGCGTGCGGCGGTGGGCCCGAGCGCGCGTCGGCGCCGGCGCGCGAGACGTCGTTCGAGGCGACGCTGCGGGAGTCGCGCGGCCAGGAGGTGCGGTGGTGGATGTTCGGCGGCGACGAGCGCGTGAACGCCTACGTGGACGAGCGCGTGGTGCCGGCGGCCGAACGGCTCGGCGTCGAGCTGCGGCGCGTGCCTGTGGCGGACACCGCGGACGCGGTGCAGCGCGTCGTCGCGCAGCGCCGCGCGGGAAAGCGCTCCGGCGGTGCCGTGGACCTGATCTGGATCAACGGCGAGAACTTCGCCTCCGGCAAGCGGGCGGGGCTCTGGTTGGAAGACTGGCTGGGCACGCTGCCGAACGCCCGCTACCTGGACATGGAGGACCCGACGATCGTGCGTGACTTCCAAGTGCCCGTCGACGGCCAGGAGGCGCCGTGGACGCGCGCCGTGTTCGTCTACGCGCACGACAGCGAGCGTGTCCCGGAGCCGCCGCCCACGTTCGACGCGCTGCTGGCGTGGGCGACCGAGCATCCGGGGCGCTTCACCTATCCGGCGCCGCCGGACTTCACCGGGTCGGCGTTCGTACGCCAGGCCGTGCAGGCCATGGGCGAGGACGCGGCGTTCGCATACCTGCGACGCCTGAAGCCGCTGATGTACCGCGAGGGTGAGGTGCTGCCGAAGTCCGAGGCGGAGCTGAACGAGCTGTTCGCCAACGGTCAGGTCGACTTCGCGATGTCCTACGACGCGAGCTTCGTGCAGTCGGCGGTGCGGCGCGGCCAGTTCGCGCGCTCGGCGCGCCCGTTCCTGCTCGAGGGCGGCGCGCTGACCAACGTCTCGTTCGTGACGATCCCCGCCGACGCCGCGCACCGCGCGGGTGCCCAGGTCGTCGCGAGCCTGCTGCTCGACCCGGCGCTGCAGGCCGCGAAGGCCGACCCGCAGGTGCTCGGCCATCCGACGGTGCTCGACCTCGACCGGCTGCCGGCCGCCGCGCGCGAGCGGTTCGCGGCTGCGGCGTCGAGCCCGTACGTGTTGGAGGACTTCGGCGACCTGCGCGCCGAGCTGCCGGCGAGGGAGGTGCCGCGGCTGGAGGAGCGCTGGCAGCGCGAAATCCTGGCGGAATGAGCGACCGGGTCCGGATGGCGCCGGCGATGGCGACCGTCGTGCTCCTGTTCGGGGGCGCGCTGGCGGGCGCGGTGCGCACGAGCCTGGTGCCGCTGGGCGGTGGCGTGACGCTGGACTCCTGGCGGGCGCTGTTCGCCGATCCAGGGTTCGTGGACGCGGCGCTGTTCTCGCTGTGGGTGACGGTCGTCGCGACCGTCGTCTCGGCGGCGGCGGCGGTCGTCGTGGCGGGCCTGCTGCGCTCGCGCGGGACGCTCGTGCGCGCGCTGGCGGCGTTGCCCGTGCCCGTGCCGCACCTGCTCGTCGCCGTGCTCGCCGTCGTGTGGCTGGCGCCGGGCGGGCTCGCCGAGCGGGCGCTGGGCGCGCTGCCGGTGTCGCTCGTCCGCGACGATGCCGGCCTGGGGATCGTGCTCGTGTATGCCTACAAGGAGATCCCGTTTCTCGTGCTGCTGCTGCTCGCGGCCATGGGCGCCGGGCTGCGCGAGCGCGAGGAGGCCGCGGCGGTGTTGGGCGCGTCGGCGCGCCAGCGGCTCGCGTGGGTGGTCTGGCCGACGATCCGGGCGCCGCTGGTGATCGGCTCGATCGTCGTCGCCGCGTTCGTGCTCGGGGCGTTCGAGGTCCCGCTCGTGGTCGGCCCGAACTACCCGCCGACGCTGGCCGCCTACGCGTACGAGACCACGCAGGGCGACGTGCTGGCCGGCGAGGGCGTCGCGGCGGCGGCGCTGCTGGTGACGGC
>JBOGYU010000236.1:0-7260 GCA_050696935.1 Solirubrobacteraceae bacterium
GCACGCGAGAGCCCCCGCCCGGCCGCGCGCCGCGAGCGCGACGGCGGCGAGGCACGCGCCGGCGAAGGCGATCAGCGCCAGCCAGGGGGTGGCGGCCCCGAGCGCGGTGACGAGGCCCCAGCGCTCGATCGCCGCGCCCGCGATCTCCCAGCCGCTCTCCTCGCCGCCGCGCCAGTAGGCGAGCTGCGCGACGACGGCGACCGGCTCGTCGCCCAGGCGCGCGGACAGCCCGGGCGGCAGCGCGCTCGCGGCGGCGTCCTGCCCGCCGAGGAACACCCGGTCGTCGCCGAGGTTGCGCACGCAGACCGTGGCGGAGCCCTCGGCGCCGCCGGGCACCGGGACGTCGACGGGCGCGCCGTCGGCGTATCCCGCGGGCACCCGTGCGGGCCGTCCGCCGACCGTCAGCGCCAGCGGCGGGCCCGGGCGGCCCTCGGTCCCCACCGTCAGCTGCATGCGGGCGGCGCCGGGCGGGATGTGCTCCCCCGCCTGGCAGAAGCGCTGCCCGGGCTCGACCAGGACCGGGAAGCCCGCCAGCGACACGTCGTTCGTGCCCGCCAGGCGCGGCTCGGAGTGGCTCATCACGGCCGCGATCGCGGCCACGACGGCAACGGCCGCCACCACGGGCGGCGCGAGCCTCGCAAGCTTCACGGCCGCCGGCGCAGGCCCAGGATGCTCAGCAGGAACGAGGAGAAGAAGACCTGGATGCCGACGATCATCAGCGTCGCGGCGAGCACGGCGAGGCGCTCCTCGGAGAGCGCTCCGAGGCCGCGATCGATCCAGAGGCCCACGATCACCGCGCCGACGGCGAAGCCCGCGAGCAGGATCGTCCCGCCGAGCATGAGGCCGTGCTCGAGCCGGAACCGCGCGCGCATCCGGTCGAACCACGGGTCCTTCTCGTTCATGAAGTAGGTCCCGTACGCGTGCGCGCAGAGACCGAGCGCGACGACCTGCGTGCCGACGATCAGCAGCAGCGCGCCGGCGATCATCGAGTGCAGCTGCCACTCGCGCCCGAACAGCTCGATGTTGAACAGCGAGACCAGGGCGATCAGCCCGCCCAGCGCGGCCATCACGCCGCCCGGGAGCACGAACAGGTGCGTCGGGCTGTGGACGAGCAGGAAGCGCAGGTGGCGCCAGCCGTCGCGGAAGCTCGAGAGCTTCGACTCGCCGCCCCGCGGGTGGTACTCGATCGGGAACTCGCGGATGTCGAGCTTCTCCTTGGAGGCCCGGATCACCATCTCGGAGGCGAACTCCATGCCTGTGGTCCGCAGGTCGAGTTGCGGCAGCACGTCGCGCCGGACCGCCCGCATGCCGCAGTGCGCGTCATTGACCCCGGTGCGGAAGAAGAAGTTGAGGATCCCGGTCAGCACGGGGTTGCCGACGTAGCGGTGCAGCCACGGCATCGCGCCGGGATGGATGTTGTCCATCCGGTCGCCCATCACGAGCTGGGCGCCGGCGTCCAGGTGCTCCACGAACCGGGGGATCTCGGAGAAGTCGTAGGTGAGGTCGGCGTCGGCCATCACGATGTAACGGCCCCGCGCGGCGGCGAAGCCCGCGAGGTAGGCGCTGCCGTATCCGCGCCGGGGCTCGCTGACCACGCGCGCGCCGGCGCCCGCCGCCAGCTCGGCGCTGCGGTCCTCCGACGCGTTGTCGGCGACCACGACCTCGCCCGCGATCGCGGCGCGGTCCATCGCCTCGCGGGCGCGCCGCACGCACGTCTCGATGTTCTCCTCCTCGTTGAGGCAGGGGATCACGACGGTGACGAGCAGGTCCTCGTCGGGCGGGACCGCTTCGGCTAAAGGCGGTGACGTCGGCTGGATCGAGCTCATGAGATCGGGGCGCCCGCAGCACCCGCAGGACAACAAACGCGCGCCGGAGCCGCAAGTCGCGCGGTTCGCGCCAAGGGTAGCCGACACCTCGCCCGTAGACTGGCGCCTCCCGTGCGGATCTGCCTGGTCTACGACTGCCTGTTCCCGTGGACGGTGGGCGGCGCGGAGCGCTGGTACCGCAACCTCGGCGAGCGGCTCGCGGCCGACGGCCACGAGGTCGACTACCTCACGCTGCGCCAATGGGAGCGGGGCATCGACGCCTCGTACGCGGGCGTCCGCGTGCTGCCCGTGGGGCCGCGAATGCAGCTCTACACGGGGACGCGGCGCCGAATCCTGCCGCCGCTCGTGTTCGGCGCCGGCGTGGCGTGGCGCCTCGCGCGTTATGGCCGCGACTACGATGTCGTGCACACCGCGTCGTTCCCGTACTTCTCGCTGCTCGCCGCGGGAGCGCTGCGTCGCCTCGCCGGCTACGCCCTCGTGGTCGACTGGCACGAGGTCTGGAGCCGCGACTACTGGCGCGAGTACCTCGGGCGGGCGGGCGCGGTGGGCCACGCGGTGCAGGCCGCGTGCATGCGGATCCCGCAGCGCGCGTTCTGCTTCTCGCGGCTGCATCGCGACCGGCTGCTGGCGGGCCGCGTGCGCGGCGACGTGACGGTGCTCGAGGGCGAGTACGCGGGCGACCTCGAGCCGCCGCCCGAGTCCCCACCCGCCGAACCGGTCGTCGTATTCGCAGGGCGCCACATCCCGGAGAAGCGGGCCCCCGCCGTCGTCCCAGCTGTGCGCCGCGCGCGAGTCACGATCCCCGAGCTCCGCGGCGAGGTGTACGGCGACGGGCCGGAGCGCGACGCGGTGCTGGACGCGATCGACCGCGAGGGGATGCGCGAGGTCGTCGATGCGCCGGGCTTCGTGGCGAGCGAGGTCGTGGACGCCGCGCTGCGCCGCGCGCTGTGCTTGGTCCTCCCCTCGCGGCGCGAGGGATACGGGCTGGTGGTGGTGGAGGCGTCCGCGCACGGCACGCCGAGCGTCGTCGTGCGCGCCGACGACAACGCGGCGGTCGAGCTCGTCGACGACGGCGAGAACGGCGTGGTGGCAGCGTCGGCGAGCCCGGACGACCTCGCGGCCGCGATCATTCGCGTGCACGCGGAAGGTGAGGCGCTGCGCGCGTCTACGCGGGCGTGGTTCGCCCGCAACGCTCGCCGGCTCTCGCTGGAGGCTTCGCTCGACGAGGTGGCGGCGAGCTACCGCGACCGGCGATGACTTGATGCTAGGAATGTGCCGCGTGCCGACCACGGACGCCTCCGCATCGTGGCGGGCTCGCCTGGGGAGCGACACGCTCCGCTCGATCCCCCTGCCGCTGCTGCTGCTCGGCGGCGTGATCCTCGCGCGGCTCGCCCTCGCGGGCTGGTGGCTGTGGGTGGACGACGGCGTGGTCGACACAGAGTCCGGCCGACATCTGCAGCGCTCGTGGGACGCCTACCTGGCGATGGACGGCGGCGACATGCTCACCCTGCTGGACCGGCCGACCGAGTACCCGCCGCTGCTGCACTTCGTCGGCGATGTGGGCGCGGCGATCGGCGGCCTCGACGTCGAGAGCTTCATCGGCGCCCAGGACCTCGTGTTCATCCCCGCGCTGGCGATCGGCTGCTACGGCGCGGGCACGATCGCCTACGGCCGTACCGCGGGCCTGCTGGCTGCGGTGTTCGCGCTCGGCGCCCCGATGGTCGTGTCGGTCTTCCACATGTTCCTGATCGATACGTCGCAGATGGCGATGGCCGCGGTGACGATCTGGGCGATCCTCGCCTCCGACCGCTTCTCCCGCACGGGGGTGGCCTCGCTCGCCGGGCTCGCGGCGGGCCTCGGCATGCTGTCCAAGCAGAACTTCCCGGTCTTCGTGGCGGGGCTGATGGCCGTGGTGATGGTGCGCGGCGGCTGGCGCCACTGGCGCGGCCTGCTCGCGTTCGCGCTGGTCGCCGCCCTCGTGAGCGCCACCTGGTACTGGTCGGAGATCGACCGCACACTCGACCTGATCCGCGGATCGTCGAGCGCGGTTCCCGCGACCGAGGCGGCGGCCGCCTCCAATCCCGGCCGGTGGACCTCGAAGAGCTTCGGCTACTACGTATGGAGCACGCTCAACCTGTCGCTGATGCTGCCGCTGACGCTGATGGCAGTCGGCGGCGCGATCTCGCTGTCCGTCCGGTGGCTCCGCCGGCGAGGACGGGACGACGTCACGCCCGAGCTGGTGGTCGGCGGGCTGTTCTCTTACTTCGCGCTGGTTTGGATCGCGCTCAAGGATCCGCGCTACGCCCTCCCGGCTCTGCCCTACATGGCGGTGCTGGGCACCGGCTGGATCCCGCTGCTCCGCGAGCGATGGCGGGTGGTCGCGATCGCCGCGCTGGGCGCGGTGGCGCTCATGAACGTCGTCGGGACCGTCGCGGACTCGGGCGCCCCCGTCCGGATCAGCTTCCCGGGCGCGCCGAAGTCGGGCCTCGGCGAGCGCGAGCTCACGCTGTACGCGCCGGGCGGCTGGATCGCCGGCAAGCCGGAGACCGAGGGCGCCGCGCTCGAGGTCCTGCGCGGAGCCGCCGCCGACCCGAACATCGACGCGGTCGCCTTCGACCCGGGCGCGAACCAGTCGGACTTCAACCACCCGGGGCTCGACATCCTGTCCCGGGTGGCCGGGATCCCGATCGCCATCCCGTTCGACCCCGAGGACCGGCGCCAGGTGATGCTCATCAACCGAACGCCGGCTCCGGGCAACCCGCCGCCCTGCGCGGTCACCGGCCGCGGCTCGCAGATCTATCTCGCGCGCGGCTCGCCCGAGGTGCCGTTCGAGCAGCGCGAGATCTTCTGCCCGATGGCGCGCCGGTAGGCGGCGAGCGTCCCGGTCGCGGTCGCCTCCCAGGTGAAGGTCGCCGCCCGGACGCGGCCGGCCGCCGCCAGCCGTTCGCGCTCCGGGGCGTCGGTCAGCAGCCGGGCGATCGCGGTGCGGATCGCGTCCACGTCGGTGGGGTCGAACAGGTACGCCGCATCGCCGGCGACCTCCGGCAGCGACGAGCGGTTCGAGGTCGCGACCGGCACGCCCCGCGCCATCGCCTCGAGCACCGGCAGGCCGAAGCCCTCGTACAGCGACGGGAACGCCACGCAGGTCGCCAGCGCGTACAGGCCCTCCAGATCCTCGGGCGAGACCCAGGCGGGGAAGACCACGTCGCCGGAGATCCGCAGCTCGGCCGCGAGCGCCCGCAGCTCGTGTTCGTGCTCGGTCGGATAGCCGGGGATCACGACGATCGGCCGGGGCTCGAGGCCGGCGACCGCGCGCAGCAGGCGCGGCAGGTTCTTGTGCGGGCGCTTGGCCGACACGCTGAGCACGACAGGCCGATCGCCGAGGCCGAGCCGCGCGCGCAGCTCCGGCTCGGGCGTCGGGGTCACCGGAGGCGCCGGCGTGACGCCGAGCGGCACCACGTCGATCTTCCCGGCCGGCGTCCCGAGGTGGGCGACGAGGTCGTGCCGGGTCGACTCGGCGTCGACGAGGATGCGGTGCGAGCGGCGCGCCGCGGCCGGGATCAGCAGTCGCATGCCGAGGCCGCGCAGGCCGAAATGGGCTTCCGGGACGAGCTTGTAGTTGAGGTCGTGGATCGTCGTGATGCGCCGGACGCGGCCGCGCAGCGGCGCGGTGCTGGCGAGCGAGTGGACGAGGTCGGCACCCGCGCGCTCGGCCATCTGCGGGACGAACTGCTGCTCTCCCCGCACCCATTGCGGCCGGCTGCGGGCGCTGACGGGCACCACATGCACCTCGACGCGTTCCCACGGGCCGCCGGCGGCCGCCGCCTCGCGGTTGATCAGCGCCGTGAGCCTGAGGTCGCCGCGCTCGGCGAGACGCGGGATCAGCTCGCGGGCGTAGGTCTCCATCCCGCCGGTCTCCCCGGGGACGAGGAACACGAGGTTGAGCGCGACGTGGATCACGCCAGCGCGCGCTCGTACGCCTCGAACGTCCCATGCGCGGCGGCCTCCCAGCTGAACTGGGCGGCCCACTCGAGCGCCGCCGGATCGCCGCGCGGGGCCTCCAGCGCCGCGGCGATGGCGCGGGCGGCGCTCGCCGGGTCCGCCGGGTCGAAGTAGCGCGGCAGCTCGCCGCCGACCTCGCGCAGGACCGCGATGTCCGAGCTCGCCACGGGCACGCCGCGCGCCAGCGCCTCGACCACCGGCAGTCCGAAGCCCTCGGCGAGCGTGGGGAACGCGGCGCACGCCGCCATCTCCCACAGCGCCTCCATCTCGCCGTCGTCCACGTAGCCGGGGATCCGCACGCGGTCCGCGACGCAGAGCGTGGCGGCCAGCGCCTCGAGCTCGGCCGCGTACGGCTCCGGGTGACCGGCCAGCACCAGGACGACGTGCGGGGGCAGCTCGGGCAGCGCGCGCACCAGCAGCGCCTGGTTCTTGTGCGGCCGGATGGCGGCGACGCAGAGCACGACTCGCGCGCCCGGCTCGATGCCAAGGCGCCGGCGAACCTCGTCGGCAGGAGCCGGCGCCACGCCGGGCGGGCGCCCGGCGCCGTTGTGCACGACCACGATCCGCTCGGCGGGCACCCCGAGCGTGGCCGCGATGTCGTCGCGCGAGGCGCTGCTGACCGTGACGATCGCGTCCGCCCGGCGCGCCGCTCTGCGCACGATCGCCCGCATCGCGAGCGTGGTCGCGAGCCCGAACGTGCGGTGGTGGAAGAAGTTCACGTCATGGACCGTCACGACCGTCGGCGTGGGGGCCCGCACCGGCGCCAGGTTGGCGAGCGAGTGCAGCAGATCCCAGCCGCGGCGGGCGCCGAGCACCGGGTAGGAGAGCTGCTCCGCGCGCAGCCGCGCGACCCGCTCGCCCTCGTCGCACGGCATCCGCAGGATCGAGCAGAACTCGGTCCACCCGTCGTGCACCAGCGCGTCCGCCCCCAGGCGCGTCGTCACCACCGAGAACCGCGTCGAGGGGAACTCGCGCGCCAGCGCCGGCACAAGCCCGCGCAGGTAGGTCTCGGTCCCCGACGACCGGTCCGGCTGGAAGAACAGCGCGTTGATCCCTACGTGGTCGGGACGCCGCGGCACGGCCGAGCATCCTAGGACGGCCTAGCGGGGGCGGAGCCGCCGGACCGCCTCGACGAGGCCGATCTGACGGTCGATCGCGTCCGGGGGAAGCGGCCTGCGGTCGCCGACCCTCCAGCCGCGCAGCCGAGCGCGCAGGGGGAGCGTCGTGCGGTGGCGCACGACCCCCCAGCCGACCACCAGCGCGTCGATCGCCAGCGCGTGCAGCGCGCCGCGCGAGCCCAGGATCCCGTAGCGGCGCAGCAGGAAGCCGCGGGCGAAGCCCGCCAAGTCGCGCTGGAACGGGGAGTCGATCCCGGCCGTGGCGCCTCCGAGGTGCACGCCGCGGGCGCCGGGCGCCTCGGCGGGCCGCCAAC
>JBOGYU010000237.1:0-7216 GCA_050696935.1 Solirubrobacteraceae bacterium
CGCCCGCGCCGTGCAGCGCCGCCGCGGGTGCATGACCGAGGCCTGCGGCTGCGCGTTCACGACCGCCTACCGCGCCGACTTCCCCGAGGACGTGCGGCTGACGAGCATCTACTCCAAGGGCGACGGGATGGTCCGCTGGCGCTCGTGCGTCGTCCCCTACGCCGACAACGTCGAGGTCAGCGGCTCGCACGTCGGGCTGGCCTGGAACCGCAAGGCCTACGGCGCGATCGCCGCCGCGCTCGTCCGCCCGGAGCTCGCCCCCCGGGCGCTCTGACTTGCGATCTGCAAGCCTGTCGGGATGGGCGACGAGAACAGCCCGGTTCCCACGCTCTTCGAATGGGGCGGCGGCCAGGCCGCGTTCGATCGCCTGACAGAGGCGTTCTACCGGCCCCTCCGCGTCGACGACCGCCTGGCGCCGCTGTTCGCCGGCATGCCGCCCGAGCATCCCCACCACGTCGCGATGTGGATCGCCGAGGTGTTCGGTGGGCCGGCGCGCTACACGGAGGAGCAGGGCGGCTATGAGGCGATGCTCGCCAAGCACCGCGGGCTCGCGCTGACCGAGGCGCAGCGCTCGCGCTGGGTGCAGCTGATCTGCGCCGCCGCGGACGACGCCGGGCTCCCGGACGACCCCGAGTTCCGTTCGGCCTTCGTCGCCTACGTCGAGTGGGGGACCCGGATCGCCCTCGCCAACTCCCAGCCGGGCGCTGCACCACCCGATCACGCGCCCGTGCCGCGCTGGGGATGGGGCGAGGCGCCGCCCTATCGGGGCTGATCGAACGGTGCGAGATCGCGGCGTGAACCGCTCGAGCGCCGGACGGGTCGCCTGGCCGCCGGTCTTCACGCGCGGCCGCCCGGGCGCCGGCAAGGACGTCCGCAAGCGCCTGCTCGGGACCACGCGGAGGCGTGAGGACAGGCGGCAGGTGACCTACGACGGGCGGCCGCTCTACCACTACGTCGACGACGCGCCCGGCCGCGGCTGGCGGGAACCGGCCGCCGGCGGCTTGCGGCAGTGCTGCTGGCGACCGGAACGACCGCCTCCGCCGCCCTCGCGGGCGCGCGCCACGCGACCCCCGTGACGGTGTGGCCCACCGATCAGTCGGTGAATTGCCGAGCCGGTGGGGCCTGTAAGGGATTGTTAACCCCCTTGTAGGGCTGGGTTCACGGGTTGCGCCTAGCGTGCGCCGCGTGTGCAGTCCCACGATCGAGGGAGGAAGGGTGAAGCGTTCTCTCCTGCTGGCGATCTCGGCCCTCTGCGGGCTCGCGATCCTGGCCCCGGCCGCCGCAGCCTCGGACCGCGGCGAGCGGACCTGGCGCGTGACGGTCCACAACCTCACGCCGCCGGGCCCGGGCCTGCCCGGGTCACAGCCGCTGTCGCCGCCGCTCGTCGCGGTCCACTCCACAGCGGTCGAGGTCTGGCGCCCCGGCACGATCGCGAACCACGGCGTCGCCGCGATCGCCGAGGACGCGAACAACGCGCCGCTCGAGCAGGCGCTCGGCGCGCTGAACGGCGTCCGCGAGACCTTCACGGTCCCGGGCGGGCCCATCCCCTCGGGCGCTTCGCGCGAGTTCACGGTCGCCGCGCGCGGCGACGCGAACCGGCTGTCCCTGGTCTCGATGCTCGTGAACACCAACGATGCCTTCACGGGGCTGCACGGGTGGCGCCTGAACGGCCACCGAGCGACGCTCACCGCGATCGCGTACGACGCCGGAAGCGAGCGCAACAACGAGCTTGCGGCGTTCATCCCGGGACCGTGCTGCGGCAACCCCTTCGTGCGCGATCCCGAGGGCGGCCTGATCGCACCGCACGCGGGCATCGCGGGCGTCGGCGACCTGGACCCGGCGCTCTACGGCTGGACCGAGCCGGCCGCCCGGATCACGGTCGAGCCGGTGCGCTGAGCCGGTACGGCGCGGGCCCCCCCGAGGCGGGCGCGCCCGCCTCGGGGCGCCGCACCGATGGAGTTCAATTCCGTCCATGGCCACCGTCTTGGTAGTCGACGACGAGTCCACGATCCGGGACGTGGTCGTCCGCTATCTGCGGCGCGACGGCTATCACGCCCTTGAGGCATCCGACGGGGAGACCGCGCAGGCGCTGATCGAGCGAGAGGCTCCGAGCCTCGTGGTACTCGACGTGATGCTGCCCGGGATGGACGGGCTCGAGCTGTGCCGGTGGATTCGCGCGCGATCGGAGTTGCCGGTGATCTTGCTCACGGCGCGAGGAGAGGAGACCGACCGGATCGTCGGGCTCGAGCTCGGGGCCGACGACTACGTCGTCAAGCCGTTCTCGCCGCGCGAGCTGGTCGCCCGCGTACGCAGCGTGCTGCGCCGTCCACGCCCGGCGACGCTGCCGAACGGCGAGCGCATCGAGGCGGGCGACCTCGTGATCGAGCCCGGGTCGCGCGAGGTGACGCGTGCCGGCGCCCCCGTGTCGCTGACCGTGCGGGAGTTCGACCTCCTGTGGTTCCTCGCGCGCCACCCGCGCCGCGTGTTCTCGCGCGATCACCTCATGGACCGCGTGTGGGACTACCGCCCGGCCGTCGACACGAACACGGTGACTGTGCACGTGCGGCGGCTGCGCGAGAAGATCGAGGCCGACCCGTCGAGCCCGGCGCACATCCAGACGGTCTGGGGCGTCGGCTATCGGTTCGTTCCATGATCGTCCTGGCGCTGGCCGCCGCGGCGGGCGCGCTCGCGCTCGGCGTGGCCGGAGCGTTCGCGCTGCAATGGCTGCCGAGCCTGCGCGCGCAGCTGCTCGGGGTCGCCGTGCTCGCCGGCGTGCCGCCACTCGGGGCCGTGCTGGTCTCGGGCGTGGTGATGTTCGAGTCGGCGCACGACATGACGGTGCTCGCGGTCGTGACGGCCGCCGCGCTGGCTGGGATCACCGGCGCCGTGCTGCTCGCGCGTCGGATCGCCCGGGCGGTCGGACAGGTCCGCAGCGCGTCCGCCGCTCTCGCGGCGGGCGACCTGAGCGTCCGCGCCCCGGTCGCGGGACCGGGGGACGTGGCGCGCCTGGCCGAGGACTTCAACGCGATGGCCGCGAGCCTCGAGGCGCTGTTCGACGCCCGGCGCCAGCTGGTCGCGTTCGCGAGCCACGACCTCCGCACTCCGCTCACCTCCGTCCGCGCGATGCTCGAGGCGACCGACGACGGCGTCGTGCCGCCGACCCACTACCTCAAGGCGATGCGCGAGCAGGTCGAGTCGCTCGGCCGGCTCGTCGACGACCTGTTCGAGCTGGCGTCGATCGACTCCGGTGCGCTGCGGCTGGAGATCCGCGAGGCCCAGCTCGACTGCCTCGTCGAGTCGTGCCTGCGCGGCCTGGAGGCCGACGCGCGCGCCGCCGGGGTCTCGCTCGACGCCCGGCTCCCAGGCGACCCGCCGCTCGTGCGGTGCGCTCCGGAGGCGATCGGCCGGGTTCTCGCCAACCTGGTCGCCAACGCGCTACGCCACACCCCATACGACGGGACGGTCGCGGTCGTGGTCGAGCCGGCGGCCGCCGAGGTCCGCGTCAGCGTCGAGGACACGGGCGCAGGCCTGTCGCCAGAGGCGCTTTCGCGCGCCTTCGAGCGCTTCTGGCGCGCGGACCGGGAGCGCTCACACGACGGCAGTGCACGCGCCGGCCTCGGCCTGGCGATCGCCAGGGGCCTGCTCGAGGCGCAGGGCGGCCGCATCTGGGCGGAGAACCGCCCCGAGGGAGGGGCGCGGTTCTCGTTCACGCTCCCCGCGGCCTGACGACCGCGCGTCAGTGACAAGCGATGTCGGTCGTGCTACCCGCCCAGCGGCGCGGGGGGCGAGTGGTGTCCGCTGCCGGAGCGCCGGTACTGTGCGGTGTCGACCTCATCGTCGCGGCGGCTCGCGCACGGTGCTCGTCGGTCCCTCGGGAGCCGGCAAGACGACGCTCCTGCGTCGGATCCGCCGACGGCGACCCGTCGGCCGGAGCGCCGGCGTCCTCGCCGCAGCCGGCGATGAGGGCGCCGGCCGCGACGAGGATGGCGAGGGCAGGGCGGCGGAATGTCACGCGTCCTGTTCGACCGGTGGGGCGCCGCGACGGATCTGGCCGCTGTCGGATGCGCTCAGCGGGCGGCGAGGCCGTTCGCGCCCGCCGGCAGACCGGAGACGCCGAAGTCAGTCAGCGTCGTCAGGCCGCCGTCGTCGCCGACGCTGTAGGCGCCGATCCGGTTCTGCGCGGCGTTGAGCACATACAGGAACCGGCTGCCGTGGCTGAGCGCGGCGTCGATCGGCGCGCCGCCCTGCTGCACGGCGACGTCGTCGAGCAGGCTCAGCGAGCCGTGGCGGCCGATCGCGTAGCTCGAGATCGAGCCGGACGCCGTGTTGGTGGTGAACGCGAAGCGATCGTCGCCGGTCACGACGACCCAGCACGAGGCGCGCTCGGAGCCCGCGAGCACCGAGGGGCTGATCGTCGCCAGCCCGCCGTCGCGGTCGGTGTCGTACGAGGTGAGCGCTGGCGGTGCCCCCGAACGCCTCCGACACGATCAGCGTGTCATCGCCCGCGAATGCGAAGCCGAAGGGCGTGTGCCCGGAGGACGCGAAGGCGTCCGGGCCGCTCGGCCGGCCGTCCCGGCCGACGGTGTACGTGTCGATCACGTTCGTCGCCTTCTCGGTCACCACCAGCACGCTGCCGGAGGGATCGAGCTCGATCTGCGCCGGCCCCACCTGGGGCGCGCTCAGCGGGCGGGTCGAGCCGTCGATCGGCCGCAGCTGCCCGTGGCGCCCGATCCGGAAGCCGCTGATGTTGCCGGGCCCGCCGGCGCCGCCGGCGTTGAGGACGTACAGCAGGTCGCGATGCACGGTGACGCTGACCGGCGTGTCGCCGCCGGACGGGACGGTGTCCACGAGCCGCAGGCCGTGACGCCGCACCGCCAGCGCGGAGATCTCGTCGCTGCCCGCGTCGACGGCGAACAGGTGCCGCGAGCCGTGCCCGAGCACGAGCGCCCCCTGGTTGCCGAGGCTGCCGCCCGTGCCCGTCCCGCCCGTCGGGAACACGCCGTCGGGGGTCAGCGACCCGTCGCCCGCCCGCTCGAAGGCGGCGACGGCGTTGCCGCCGGGCTCGTTGGTGAGCGTGTACACGGCCCCGTCCGAGGCCTGGGCCGCCCCCGCGGCCGCGAGTGACGCCGTCAGCACGGCCGCAACGGCCAGTCCGGTGCGTGGGATCCTGCGCATGGTGCTCCTCCTTGGTAGTGGTTCGTCGTTCAGGCAGCCCGGCGCAACAGCCGGCGGTAGCGGCCCGCGCGCTCGTATGCCGCGTCCGCGGCGAGCCGGCCGATCTCCGTCGAGAGCGTCGGGTACACGTGCACGGTCCCGGCGAGGTCGCGCAGGCGCATGCCGCGCTCGATCGCCAGCAGCGGCTCGTGGATGAGCTCCCCGGCCGCGGGCGCGAGCGCGTGCGCGCCAACGAGCCGGTCGCGCGCCGTCACGAGCACGATCCGGCCTGCGGCGCCCTCGGCGCGCGCCCGGTCCGAGCGCGCGAGGTCGATCCGGTGGACCTCCACGTCACCATGGCGCTCGCGCGCCTCGGCGATCGTGAGGCCCGCGTGGGCGAGCTCGGGATCTGTGAACGTGCACCACGGCACCAGCTCCGGCGCCCGGCCACGGCCCGGGAAGAACATGTCGCGCACGGCGAGCACGGCCTCGTGACCCGCGGAGTGGGTGAACAGGAAGCGCCCGGGCGGCGTCGCCCGCCGCGTACACCGACGGAACGCTCGAGCGCATCCGGCCGTCCACGACCACGCCGCGGGTGCCGCGCTCGACGCCGGCCTGCTCGAGGCCCAGCGCCTCGAGGCTCGGCGCGCGCCCCGTCGCCACGAGGATCTCCTCGGCCGCGATCCGGTCGGGCCCTGCATGGACGACCTTCAGCCCCTCCTGGACCTCGACGCGCTCGATGTCGACCCTCAGGCGGACGTCGACGCCCTCGCCCGCGAGGCGTCCGGCCAGCAGCTCGGCCAGCTCGGGCTCCTCGCGCGGCAGCAGCCGCGGGCCGCGCTGGAGCAGCGTGACCGCCACGCCCAGGCGGCGCAGCCCCTGCGCCATCTCGGTCCCGATCGGCCCGCCGCCGACCACGACGACGCTGCGCGGAACGCGCTCGAGCGCGAACAGGCTCTCGCTGGTGACGTAGCCGGCCTGCTCGAGGCCCGGGACCGGCGGCGCCAGCGGGCGGCTGCCGGTGCACAGCAGCACATAGCGGGTGTGCGGGAGCCGGTCGCCCACGGCCACGGCGGTCGGCCCCGCGAGGCGCCCCTCGCCGGGCACGACCTCCGCCCCGAGCGCCTCATAGCGCGCCGGATCGTCGTCGCTCGCGGCGATGTCGTCCTGGATCGCGCGGATCCTGCGCCACACCGCCTCGAGGTCCACGTCGGGCTCGACGGGCCGCACGCCGAAGGCGCCTGCGGTGCGCATCGCCTGCGCCACCCGCGCCGACGCCAGCAGCGCCTTGGAGGGCACGCAGCCGGTCCACAGGCAGTCGCCCCCGATCCGGTCGCGCTCCAAGGACCGCATCGCGGAGCTGCTGTGGGGCGAGTCGCTGCCGCGCAACGCGGCCGCGACGCTCGAGAATTTGCGGGAAGACGAGGAAGACGGGACGGTTCAAGCTCAAGCGGATCACCGACTCAAAGCGGGTGCGCGCCAAGCTACTCGCCGTCAAACGCGAGACGGCCAGGCGTATGCACCAGCCCATTCCGGAGCAGGGTTGCTGGCTGGCCAGCGTCCTGCGAGGGCACTACGGCTACTACGCGGTGCCCGACAACATCGAGGCGCTCCGCGCCTTCCGCGAAGGGCTCATCCGGCACTGGCTGCGGTCGCTTCGGCGGCGCAGTCAACGCAGCCGGTTGACCTGGGAGCGGATGGGGCGCCTGGCTGACCGATGGCTACCTCAACCGCGGATTCTGCATCCCTGGCCCGAGCAGCGGTTCGCCGCTATCACCCAAGGCAGGAGCCCAGTGCGGTAGTCCCGCACGCTGGGATCTGCGCGGGGGGCGGTCGGCAACGACCGTCCTTACCGCAACCGATCCCCGAGGCATCCACGGGTCATCGGTGGATCCAGACTCAGCGCTGCGCGATCCGCTCGGCGACCTCGCCGAGGTCGTCGCCGGCGATGTCCGGCTGGTCCCCAAGCGGGCTGAGCACCTTGCCGGGGCGGCGCACGAACGCGGCCGCGCAGCCGGCTGCCAGCGCGCCGGCGACGTCCCACGCGTGCGCGGCCACGAGG
>JBOGYU010000238.1:0-7213 GCA_050696935.1 Solirubrobacteraceae bacterium
TCCACAGGCCGCGGCCGGTGGCCTCGTCCGCGCACTCGTCGCCCTCGCGCGCCTGGCAGGTGCCGTTGTTGCCGCCCTCGTCGACATAGGTGCCGGCGCGCAGCGTGCTCTCCAGCTCCTGCGCGTCGGCGGGCGGCCACGCCGCCTCGCCGCGCCAGCGGCCGAGCGAGTCCTGGACCGTGACCGTGGGCGCGCGCCGCGCCGGGGCGACGCCCCTCAGGTGCTCGTCGAGGAACGCCACGACCTCGGCGATGAACGTGTCGCGCCCGGCCAGGTACGTCCCGTCCTGCGCGCGGTCGTTGCCGCGCACGTGGTCCCACGGGCCGAACCAGGCGCGGTTCGGGCCCGCCAGGTTGTTCCACAGCTCGAAGACGGCGTCGGGCTTCGTGTTGTCCTCCAGGAAGCCGGCCATCAGGAAGGTCGGCACCGTCGAGCCCTCCACGGCGTCGACCAGGTCGCGCGGCCGCCAGTAGGGCGACTCCGCCTCCGGGTTCTGCTGGTCGGCGATGTTCGTGACGTAGCAGCCGGGCTTCACCACGTTCGCCCACACGTTGTTGGCCTGGTACTCCGGCGAGTCGCTCGGATGCCCCGGCTGGGCGTCGATGATCTGGAACAGCGCCGGCGTCAGGAGGGCGTTCGGAAACCGGACCCGGTTCATGTACAGATAGCGGTAGCCGTCGACCACCGGCTCCTGGGAGATCACCGCCGCCAGGCCGCGCGGGCGCTCGGCGATGCCCATCAGCCCGGTCCAGGCGTAGTAGGACTTGCCGTACAGCGCCACCTTGCCGTTCGACCACGAGCGTGTCGCCGCCCACTCGACGGCCGCTTTCACGTCGGCCTGCTCGCCGGGTCCGCCTCTGCCTCGCTTCGCTCGTCACCGGGCTTCGCCCTCGCGTTGCAGCCCGCGCTGCCGCCGGTGCCGCGCAGGTCGACCATCACGTACGTGTAGCCGCGCTCGAACACGCGGGCCTGCTCGAGCAGGTCGTGGAAGCGCGACGACGGGCCGCCCTCGAGGTCCGGCGTCAGCGGCTGGCCGGAGTGGTTCGTGTACGGGCTCACCGTCAGGATCACCGGCGTCCTCGCGTCGGGCGGCAGGCCCTCGGGACGCAGCACGTCCGCATGCAGCCGGGTCCCGTCCCCGGAGTGCAGGTACTCCTCCGTCCACACGGAGCCCTCGGGCGGCGGGGCCGCCGGCGCGGCGGCGGGGAGGAGCAGGGCGATCAGGATCGTGAAGAGCGGAGCGAGTCGTCGCATGCCGGCACCAACGCACCGCGACCGCCAAACTGGCGCCCCGTGGACGACATCGAGGAGCTGCGCGCGGCCGTCGCCCGCCAGGGCTGGTTCCACACGATCGACCTCGGGCACGGGATCGTCACGCCCGGCCGCGACGAGTCGGCCCGCAAGCTCGGCTGGATCGGCCTGCCCGGGGACCTGACCGGGAAGAGCGTGCTCGACGTCGGCGCGTGGGACGGGTTCTTCTCCTTCGAGGCCGAGCGCCGGGGCGCCGCGCGCGTGGTCGCGGTCGACTCCGCCGCCTGGCGGGACCCGGAGTGGGGACCGGGCGGCTACGGCACGAAGTCCGGCTTCGAGCTGGCCCGCCGCGCGCTCGGATCGAGCGTCGAGGACCGCGAGCTCGAGCTGGACGAGCTCTCCCCCGCCGCCGTCGGGACGTTCGACGTCGTGCTGTTCCTCGGCGTCCTGTACCACCTGCGCCATCCGTGGGCCGCGCTGGAGCGCGTCGCGAGCGTGTGCGACGGCCTGCTGATCGTGGAGACCCACGCCGACCTGCTCGACCTGCGGCGGCCGGCGATGGCGTTCTACGAGGGCGCCGAGCTGGCCGGCGACGCGTCGAACTGGTGGGGCCCGAACGCGGCGGCCCTCGCTGGAATGCTGCGGGGCGCCGGCCTGCCCGACGTGGAGGTCGTGCACGCCGAGCGGCGCGCCTACCGGTACGCGCGCGCGGCGTTCCGGCGCGTTCGCGGCCCGCGCTTCCGTGCACAGGCGGGCCGGATCGTGCTGCACGCGCGGCGCTGAACCGGCATCATGCCGCGGGCGGCGCGCGCGGGGCACGCCGCGCCGGACCAAGGAGGAACGATGACAAGGACGCTCAGGACGGCGGCGCTGGCGACGGCGCTGGCGGCCGCGATGCCCGCCGCCGCGCAGGCCGCCACGGTGACGGTGACCGGCGACGACGGCAACCCGGTCGCGATCGACCCGGCCGCGCCTCCCACCATCCGCAACATGGACGTGCAGGCCGTGACGACCGTGACCTCGGGCGACGGGCCGCGCTACCGGACCCAGATGTTCGGGCCGGACAACGCGCCGGCGTCCACGCTGAGCCCGTGCCTGAGCACGAGCGCGACGACCTCGTGGCGCAACTTCGCCGACTACCGCGGCAACGGCGGCTACCGTGTCGTCGTCCAGCGCTTCAGGGACGGCGGCTGCACGGATCTGACCCGCACGCTCGAGTACGGCTACGCGATCGCGGCCGGCGTGGGCATCGCGCAGCCCCAGAACTGGCTCCTCACCCGCCAGCCCAACTCAGTGATCGCGAACGAGCACCGGTTCGCGATCGCGCTCAACCCGGGCGCCGCCTCGTACGAGGTCCGCTACGCGCGCGGCGGCGTGATCGGGCCGGACGGCGCGATCTCCGGCCCGTCCGAGCAGGGCTTCGTCGACACCGGCACGGGAACGGTGCCGCTGCGGTTCGACGCTCCGGGCGACTGGGTGATCGTCGCGCGCGCGAAGACCGACGACTACTTCACGCCCTGGAGCACCGCCGTCTCGGTCCGCGTGAAGGGGCCGTTCGACCTCGAGCGCGTCACGTTCCCCGACCAGCGCGGCCCGCGCTATCGGCTCAAGGGCTTCGTGAACGAGCGGGCCGCCGCCGGCCGCCGCGTGATCGTCGCGCTCGCGCGCGGGCGCAAGGGCGGGAAGTTCAGGCGCCTCGGTCGGGCCAGGGTGCGCCGCAACGGGACGTTCGCGCTGCGGTTCAAGGTCCGCCGCACCGGCCGCTACCGGCTCCGCTACCGGTTCAGGGGCAGCGCCCTCGTCGCGCGCGGGACGATCGTGCAGGGCATCCGGATCCGCCGGCGGCTGCTGTAGCGCCGCCGACTGTCGAGTTCGTCGGCCTGATCCCGACGAACTCGACGCTCGGCGGTTTCAGCTCTCGCGCGCGTCGGCCGGCGGCGCGGCGGGGTCGGCGACCCGCAGCCACTGCACGATCCGGCCGCGGCGGATGAGGAAGGCGGTGCGGGCGAGCGCGCCCGTGCCGGTGCCGCAGCTCCCCGGTCCCGGGCGCTCGGTGAGCCGGAACGTGGCGATGACGAGCGCGCCCGTGCCCCGCTCGGTGCCGACGAGCTCCGCCCCGCACGGCAGCGCGCGGTTGAACCGCCTCACGGCGTCGCGGCTGAGCAGCCGGAACACCGGCGCGGGGTTGGAGACGAGGGCGGGGACGGCGAAGTAGCGCGACGCCTCGCTCACCCGCCCCGCGCGCAGGGCGTCCGCCCATCCGCGGATGACCGCGATCTCCGCGCGCTTGACCTGCGGCGGCGGCGGGCGGTCGTCGTCGCCGCCCGACCCGCAGGCGCAGACGCCTGCGGCGAGCAGCGGTGCGATCCATGCCGGCCGCATGGATCGATCATCCCACCCCCGTGAACTGCAACAACTTCGTGCCAATCGCTTGCGGCGCGGCGATGGACCCGTAGGCTCGCTGCCATGGCCGCGCTGCCCCCGCCCGCCGCCGAACCGAGCAGCCATCCCGTCGAGGTCGGCCAGCGGACCGAGGCGGCCATCCTCGGGGAGTTCGTCCGCCGCGGCTATCGCGTGTTCGTCCCCTTCGGCGTCAACCACCGCTACGACCTCCTGCTCGACCTCGGAGACCGGTTCCTTCGCGTCCAGTGCAAGACGGGGCGACTGCGGAACGGCAGCGTGACCTTCAGAACGCAAAGCATTCGGTCCAACCGCCGAGGCGTGTTCAGGCGCGGCTACGACGGGGAGATCGACCTCTTCGCGGTGTACTGCCCCGAGCTCGACCGTGTTTATGCTGTCCCGATCGAGGTCGCGCCCGGCGCTGAGGGCTGGCTGCGCGTCGATCCCACGGTGAACAACCAGTCGAAGCGGATTCGCTGGGCCGCGGACTTCGAGTTGCCCGCCTAGCTCAACTGGCAGAGCACGGAATTTGTAATTCCGGTGGTCTCGGTTCGAATCCGGGGGCGGGCTCTCAGCGCTCGAGGATGTCGCGGAGGCGGTTGAGGTCACTCTGAACGTTGCGGCGGACGAGCGGGGCGACGAGGCGGATGCCCCCGCCACGGACGTGGTTGCGGACGGTCGTGCCGCCGTCGCGGCCCTCGAAGGCGTAGGTGATGCGCATCGGGAAGGGGGCGACGACCGAGCGCATATCGAGGTGCGACTCGTCGAGCGCGAGGACCTCGTTGACGTACTCGACGCGGCGGCCGAGGAAGTAGGCGACGCGGCGGACGCGGCTGCCGACGGCCAGCGGCGGGTCGCCGAGCAGCGTGGCCTCGCGCAGGCCGCCGATCCACTCGGGGTCGTTGGCGGGGTTGGCCATGTAGGCGGCGACCGTTGCCGGGTCGCGCCTGACGTGGACCTCGGCGGTGATGTCGATGCTCATGGCGCCTCCTCGAGTCTCGGCGGGTCCTCCGCCGCAGGGTCCGGCCCCGGATCGCGACCCTCGGCGGCCGCCGCCAGGCGGTCCAGGTAGCGCCGCCAGCCGTCCGCGTGCCACGGGCGCATCGCCGCGTCGAGCCCGCGGTGGGCGAGGCGGACGCGGGTGACGCCGTCGCGCTCGTCGAGGTCGACTTCGACGGTCGTGGAGCCGGGCTCGACGGGCAGCGCTCCGCTCTCCCATCCCCACGTGAAGACGACCCGGCGGCCGGGGACGAGCTCGACATAGCGGCCGCTGCAGAACTCGCCGGGGACGAGCTCGAAGCGGAACGAGCCGCCCGGGCGCGGCTCCAGCAGCGCCCGGATGCCGATCCAGCGGACGAGCTGCGCCGGGTCCGTGAACATCGCGTACACCGCGTCCGCCCCCGCGCGGACCTCGATCTCGCAGACGACCGCGTCCTCAGTCATCAAGACGCGCCGCCTCCTCGACCTCGTCGCGCATCCGCGCGAGCCGGTCCCCCCAGAACGCCTCCAACGCGCCGCGCAGCTCGGCCATCCGCACCGGGTCCGAGCGGTAGAGGCGGCGGTTGCCGGTGGCGCGGACCTGCACCAGGCCGGCCTCGCGGAGCACGCGCAGGTGCTGGGAGGCGGCCGGCTTGCTGAGGCCGGTCAAGTTCGCGATCTCGGTGGCCGTGCGCTCGCGGTCCCAGACCAGCTCGAGCATGGCCCGGCGGCGGGGGTTGGCGATCGCGCGCAGTGCCTGCTCCACGACGAGCTAATTTAGCACTTTCTAAATTGCGTGATCGGTGAACTTCGCCGACGTGCCGATATGCGTGGCATGCACACCGCCCGGCCCGTGACGCCCGCCTGGGTCAAGCTCGCGCTCGCGGTCGTGCTGATCGGCGGCCCGGCCCGGTGGCTCGTCCAGCGCCACGACCGCATCGGCAACGAGGCGCGGCTCGGCGCGATCGCGAGCGAGATCGCCGGACGCGACGTGCACGTGCGCTGCCCGGGCGTCATCGGCCGCCTGCTCTCCTGGGACACCGTGGAGGGCAGCGTCGAGTTCGACGCCGCCGGCCGGCCGGCGGACGAGACGCGCCTGCGCGTGTTCACGTGCGCCGAGCTCGACGCGCTCGCCGAGGGCGGGCGGGAGCAGGCGCTGGCGTGCGCCGAGCGGCCGGACGCCGGGTGCGGCACCCGCGCGGAGGACCTCGCGCTGGCCGTCGACGTCCTCGTGCACGAGTCCTGGCACCTTGCCGGCGTGATCGACGAGGCGGTCACCGAGTGCCGCGCCATCCAGTCCGTCGCGTGGGCGGCCGAGCGGCTCGGGGCGACACCGGCGCAGGGGGACGGGCTCGCGCGCATGCACCTCGCGGACGGCTACCCGCAGCTGCCCGAGCGCTACAGGTCGGCGGAGTGCGTGGACGGCGGCGCGCTCGACCTCCGGCCCGACGACCCGGTGTGGCCGTGAGCCGCGCCACGCCCGGTTGATCCAGTTCCCGTAGCGCCGGCTCTCGGCCTCGATCGCCGCGGCGCGGCGCTCCGCGCGCCACTCGGTGTCGCGCTCGCTGCGCAGCTGCGCCTCCGCCCGGCGCTCCTCCCGGGCGGCCCGGCGCTCCGGCCGCGGCAGCCGCCACTCGCTGATCACGGCGCCGGGCGAGCGATGCTTGTGCCACATGACACGAGACACGGTACGCGCCCGCGGCTGCGCAGGTCAAGACCGCTCCGTACGGGTCGATACACGGAGGGTGATCGCCCAGAAGCCGGCGCAGCGGGGCGGCACTGCGCTGGACGCCCTCATCGACGCCGCAGCCGGCATCCTCGCCGCCGACTCCCTCGAGGACACGCTCGGGCGGATCGCGCACCACCTGCGGGCCCTGCTGCCCTACGACGACCTGACCGTCTACGAGGTCGACCTCGCGGGCACCACGCTGCGGCCCGTGTTCGCGCTCGGCGCCTGGGTGCAGGAGATCATGGCCGAGACCCTCTCGGTCGAAAGCGGGACGACCGGGTGGGTGGTCCGCAACCGGCGCACCCGCAACGTGCCCAACACGCGCTTCGACGAGCTGTGCACGGTCGTCCCTGGGACCCCGGACGAGGACGAGGCGTTCGTCTGCGTCCCCATGCTCGCCCACGACCGCGTGGTCGGCACCCTCAACGTGTACCGCACCGGCGCCGGGCAGGGTTTCACCGAGACCGAGGTGGCGCTCGTGGAGCGCTTCGCCACCATGGCCGCGCTCGCGTACGAGGCGGCGCGCCAGCGCGAGGTCCTGCGCGAGCAGGCGGCCACCGACGGGCTCACCGGCCTGCTGAACCACCGCGGCTCGCAGGAGCGCCTGCGGCGCGAGATCGAGGCCGCGGCGGCCGCCGGCCGCTCGCTCAGCGTCGTCGTGCTCGACCTCGACCACTTCAAGCGCATCAACGACTCCTTCGGGCACGCGGAGGGCGACAAGGCGCTCGCCGCCGCCGCGGCCAAGCTGCGCTCCGTGGTCCGCGAGGGCGACGCGGTCGGCCGGCTGGGAGGCGAGGAGTTCGTGCTCGTGCTGCCCGGCGTGGCCGGCGAGCTCGCCGCGGAGGCCGCCGAGCG
>JBOGYU010000239.1:0-7201 GCA_050696935.1 Solirubrobacteraceae bacterium
GACCGCGGCGGCCGTGTACGGGCCGACGCCCGGCAGGTCGCTGAGGTCGTCCGGCCACCCGCGCGCCGCCACCACCCGCACGGCGGCCTGCAGCGCGAGCGCGCGGCGGTTGTAGCCGAGCCCGCTCCAGGCGGCGAGCACCTCGCGCGCCGGCGCGGCCGCCAGCGCGCCGGGATCGGGGAAGCGCTCCAGGAACGCCTCGTAGTGCGGCACGACCCGGGCCGCCTGCGTCTGCTGGAGCATCACCTCGCTCACGAGCAGCGCGTACGGGTCACGGGTCTCTCGCCACGGCAGTGGCCGGCGAACGCGGTCGTACCAGTCGAGCAGCGCGGGGACGTCCATGGGGGCGCCGAGCCTACCCGCGGACCGGATGATCGCGCCCGCCGCCGGCCGCCGCGCCTCAGTCCTTGGCGGCGGCCGCCGCCTCGTCCAGCTCGCGGCGCAGCTCCCGGATCTCGTCGCGCAGCTTCGCCGCGTACTCGAAGCGCAGCTCCTCCGCGGCGGCGAGCATCTCCTCCTCGAGCGCGACGATCGTCTGCTCGATCTCGTGCGGCTCCATGTCGACGCGCTTCTCCCGCCGCCGGCGGCCGCGGGTCGGCACCTTGCCCTCCCCCATCAGGAACTCCGTGATGTCGGAGATCCCCTTGACGATCGTCTCCGGGGTGATCCCGCGGTCGGCGTTGTAGGCCCTCTGGATCGCCCGCCGGCGATCCGTCTCGTCTATCGCCCGCCGCATCGCCTCGGTCTGCTTGTCGGCGTACATCAGGACCTTGCCCTCGACGTTGCGCGCCGCGCGCCCGATCGTCTGGATCAGCGACGTCTCCCCGCGCAGGAACCCCTCCTTGTCGGCGTCGAGGATCGCGACCAGCGAGACCTCCGGCAGGTCGAGCCCCTCGCGCAGGAGGTTCACGCCGACCAGCACGTCGTACTCGCCGAGGCGCAGCTCGCGGATGATCTGGATCCGCTCCAGCGTGTCGACCTCCGAGTGCAGGTAGCGGACCTTGAAGCCCATCTCGAGCAGGTAGTCCGTCAGGTCCTCGCTCATCTTCTTCGTCAACGTGGTGACCAGCACCCGCTCGTTGCGCTCCGTCCGCTCCCGGATCTCGCGCATCAGGTCGTCGATCTGGTTGCGCGTCTCGCGCACCTCGACCTCCGGGTCGACGATCCCGGTCGGCCGCACGATCTGCTCCACGAGCTCGGCGGAGTGCTCGCGCTCGTACGGCCCCGGCGTGGCGCTCACGAACACCAGCTGTGGCGCGATGGAGAGGAACTCGGCGAACGTCTGCGGCCGGTTGTCCAGCGCCGACGGCAGCCGGAACCCGTAGTCGACCAGCGTCTGCTTGCGCGAGCGGTCGCCCTCGAACATCGCGCCGAGCTGCGGCACCGTCTGGTGCGACTCGTCGATGAAGCAGACGAAGTCCTCGGGGAAGTAGTCGATCAGGCAGTAGGGCCGCGCGCCGGGCGGCCGGCCGTCGAGGATCCGCGAGTAGTTCTCGATCCCCGAGCAGAATCCGACCTCGCGCAGCATCTCCATGTCGTACTGCGTGCGCTGGCGCAGGCGGTGCGACTCCAGCAGCTTGCCCTCCGCCTCCAGCTCGGCGGTCCGCTGGTTGAGCTCGCGGCCGATCTCCTCGACCGCGCGCTCCATCGTGCCCTCCTTGACGTTGTAGTGCGTCGCCGGCCAGATCGCGACGTGCTCCAGGTCGTCCACGATCAGCTCGCCGGTCAGCGGGTCGAAGTGCTGCAGCCGCTCCACCTCGTCTCCGAACAGGAGCGCGCGGAACGCGGTCTCCGCGTACGCGGGGAAGACCTCCAGCGTGTCGCCCCGCACCCGGAACGTGCCCCGGCCGAGCGCCGTGTCGTTGCGGTTGTACTGGAGGTGCACGAGCTTGCGCAGCAGCTCGTCCCGGTCCACGTCCCCGCCCTTGAGCAGGATCTGGCAGTTGTCGTTGTACGTCTCCGGCGAGCCGAGGCCGAAGATGCACGAGACGGAGGCCACGATCACGACGTCGCGCCGCGCGAACAGCGCAGCGGTGGCGGCGTGGCGCAGCCGGTCGATCTCCTGGTTGATCGCCGAGTCCTTCTCGATGTAGAGGTCCTTCGAGGGGACGTACGCCTCGGGCTGGTAGTAGTCGTAGTAGGAGACGAAGTACTCGACGGCGTTCTGCGGGAAGTACGTGCGGAACTCGTTGCAGAGCTGCGCCGCCAGGGTCTTGTTGTGGGCGATCACGAGGGCGGGCCGCTGCACGCGCTCGATCGTCGCCGCCATCGTCATCGTCTTGCCCGTGCCGGTCGCGCCCAGCAGCGTCACCCCCCGCGCGCCCGACTCGATGCCCGCAGCCAGGCCGTCGATCGCCTGCGGCTGGTCGGCGGTCGGCGAGTACACGGCGTCGAGCTTGAAGGGCGGCATAGCCCGTCAACAATAGAGAGAGGCCCGGACGACCCGCTGGTTTTGTCCTGAGGCGCTCGGGTATGTCCCGGCCATGGCTGCCGCCGGCGGGGTGCTGGGGCCCCGGAAGACGGTTGAGGAGTGCCTCGAGACGACCGAGATCGAGGGCTTCCGGCTCAAGAAGGAGCTCGGAGCGCTCGACATCGTCATCTTCGGCATCGGCGTCATCATCGGGGCCGGCATCTTCGTGCTCACCGGTGTGGCGGCGGCGACCGAGGCGGGCCCTGCGATCTCCCTGTCCTTCGTCTTCGCGGGGATCGTCTGCGCCTTCGCCGCCCTGTGCTACGCCGAGTTCGCTTCGATGGTCCCGGTCGCGGGCAGCGCCTACACGTACTCGTACGCCACTCTCGGCCAGTTCATCGCGTTCATCATCGGCTGGGACCTCTTCCTCGAGTTCACCGTCGGGGCCGCGGCGGTGGCGATCGGGTGGTCGGGGCAGCTGAACGCGACGCTGGACCAGATCTTCGGCGTCACCCTGCCCGACGCGATCACGGCCCCGCCGTCGGAGGGCGGCGTGATCAACGTCCTCGGCATGCTGCTCGTGCTCGCGCTCACGTACCTGCTCGTCCGCGGGATCCGGATCAGCTCGAAGGCCAACATCGTCATGGTGATCGTCACCATCGCCGTGCTGCTCCTGATCGTCGCGGCGGGCGCGCCCGAGGTCAACACCGGCAACTGGGACCCGTTCTTCCCCTTCGGCGTGAGCGGGATCATCGGCGGGGCGGCGCTGGTGTTCTTCGCCTTCATCGGCTTCGACATCGTCGCCACCACCGCCGAGGAGGCGCGCCAGCCCCAGCGCGACATGCCGCGCGGCATCCTCGGCTCGCTGGGGATCACCGCGCTGCTCTACGTCGCCGTGTCCCTGATCGTGACCGGCATGCTGGTCTACACCGAGCTCAACACCGCGGCACCGATCGCCGACGCCTTCGAGAACGCGGACCGGCCGTGGGCGAGCGGCTTCATCTTCGCCGGCGCCCTGGTCGCGCTGACCAACACCGTCCTCATCCTCATGCTCGGCCAGTCGCGGGTCGCGTTCGCGATGGCCCGCGACCGGCTGCTGCCCGGCCCCCTGGCCAAGACGCACTCGCGCTACGGCACGCCGTCGCGCATCACGCTCATCATCGGCGTCCTCGTCGCCATCCTCGCCGGCGTCACGCCGATCGCCACCGCGGCAGAGCTCGTCAACATCGGCACGCTGTTCGCATTCATGCTGGTGTCCGCGGGCGTCCTGCTCCTGCGCCGCAGCGACCCCGAGCGGCCGCGGCCCTTCCGCACGCCCGGCGTGCCGCTCGTGCCGATCCTCGCGATCGTCCTGTCGGCGGTGCTCATCGGGACGCTCGAGCCCGTCACCTGGCTGCGGTTCGTGGTGTGGATGCTGATCGGCTTCGTGGTCTACTTCCTCTACAGCCGCAAGGCGAGCATCGTCGGCCAGCGGCGCGAGGCGGAGGGCGCGCCGTAGATCGGGCGCACGCGCGACGCGGTGACGGGGTAACACCGAAACGCAAGCGCTCTAGGGAGGAGAACTCATGCGTCTGCTGCGAGCCGTCGCGGCCGGGCTCGTCCTGGCGGCGACGGGAGGGGGCGTGGCACAGGCCGCGCCGGAGCTGTCCGTCTCGGAGCGGCTGCAGGACCGCCGGTACGCCGCCGCGAGCGAGCGGGTCCGGGTCATCGGCTTCCAGGACGGGCGCTTCTACGCCAACGGCTGGCACATCGCCGGCGAGATGGGCGGCGTCTGGACGGAGCCGATCAAGCTCGTCGACGGCGTCTGGTTCGGCATCGACGACCAGTGGATCGGCCCGGCGACGGAGTTCCGCAGCGGCTGGGGCTACACCGAGATGGACCTGCCTGCGACCGCCGGCCTGCAGCTGCAGCGCACGGACTTCGCGCCCGACGGCACCCGCGCCGCGCTGTTCGGGCTGCGCATGTCCAACCCGGGTGGCGCCGCCCGCACCGTCACGGTGAAGGTCGACGCCCACTCCGAGCTGCTCGCCGAGTACCCGTGGAGCTTCGACAACACGCCGCACGCGCGCGACCAGCTGCCCGACACGGCCGCGGTCGACGGCGGGGCGCTGCTGTTCCGCGAGCAGGGTCCCCTCCCCCATGCGAACGCGACGGAGCACGACTACGCCGCGTTCGTCGGGTCCGATCGCACTCCCTCGGCGGCCGAGGTGAACACGGCGGCCAACGGCCACCGCGGCCCCCAGGGCACGAACGTCTGCACCGCCGAGGAGCCGCCGAGCGCCTGCGACGACGGCCCCTACGGCATGGGCGCCGGCGGGCAGCTGCGGTACCAGGTGACGGTCCCCGCCGGCGGCTCGGAGACGCTGTGGGTCGCCGTCGCCGGCTCCGACAAGGGTCCCGAGGAGGCGCGCGCCGAGCTGCAGGAGGCGCTCGGCAATCCCGCCGGCCGGCTCGCGGCCAAGATCGCCGACCGCGAGCGCTGGGGCGACCGGACGCAGCTATCGCTGCCCGGCGATCCGCGGCTGCAGCAGGCCGTCGACTGGGGCAAGCAGAACGTGCTCGACCTCACGCGCTACGCCGAGGACCTGCAGATCCGCTGGCTCGACCAGGGCCACGAGTACACGCGGCCCCTGGGCGAGGTCAAGAGCGCCCGGTGGGTGGGCGCCGGGTTCCCGGACTACCCGTGGATGTTCGCCACAGACGGCGAGTACACCGCGTTCGCGAGCGTCGCGATGGGCCAGTTCGCGCCGATCAAGGACCACCTGATCGGGCTCCGTGACGTCTCCGAGATCCTCAACGACGGCTCGGGCATCGTCACCCACGAGGTGATCTCCGAGGGCTCGAACTGGTTCGGGCGCGACTCGATCAACCCGAGGACCGGCGCGTACGACTTCAACACGGACGAGACGGTCAAGTTCCCGAGCGCGGTGGCGCTGGTCTGGCGCTGGACGGGGGACGACGCGTTCCGCGACGAGCTGTACGACTTCTCCCGGCGCGGGATGCGCGCGGTGGTCGACCGGCTCGACGAGGACGGCGACGGCTGGCCGGAGGGCTCCGGCAACGTGGAGCGGGGCGGGATGGGCGTGGAGAAGCTCGACAACTCCGTGTACCTGATCCGCGGCCTCTACGACCTGGCCGACATGGCGCGGTCCCGGCACGACGGCCGCACCTACGCCTGGGCGGCGAATCTCGCGCGCCGGCTGCACCAGCGCTTCGAGGGCACGTGGTGGCTGCCGCTCCCGCCGCCCGACGGCCCCCAGTACGCCGACTCGATCGACGACCCGCCGGTGGGCGGGCCGAACAACCGCCAGCAGGACAAGCACTGGATCGGCGTCACGCCGATGGAGGCCGAGCTGACGGCCCGCGAGCAGGCCGTCCCGGGCCTCGCCGTGTTCGAGCACGGCACCCAGGCGCTCGCGCTGCGCGAGACCGACTGCTACAGCGGCCAGCGGCCCTACAACCTGGGCCTGTTCCACACCGGCTGCCTCGGCGGGGCCGACGGCACCGGCGAGCGCGTCGTGTTCGGGCTCAACACGGCCATCCAGGCCGTGGGCGAGGGCAACTACGGTCGTCTCGGGCCGGGGCGGCAGCAGCGCTACACGGACGCGGAGGCGGAGCCGATGTTCGGCCAGCCCTACACGGGCGGCACGCCGGACGAGCAGCCCGGCTCGCTGCCCGAGATCCTGCCGTCTCCCGACTTCGACCGCGCCGGCCCGCGCGACGCGAACATCGATCGCTGCTGGAGCTGCCGCGCGATGTTCGTCCAGGCGTGGGGCCACTACGGCACGGTGTGGCCGGTGGTCCACCAGCAGCTCGGCGTGCGGCCCGACCTCGGGCGGGGCGCACTCGAGGTCGTTCCCCAGCTGCCCTCCTCCGCGCCGATCGCCGGCGAGGCGATCCGGCTCGGCACCGGCGCGCTCGACCTCGTCCGCGCCTTGCGCGAGGGCAACCGCTACCGGACGAGGGTCGACACCGGCGACGCGCCGGTGGAGCGCCTGCGGATCGGGCACACGCTGCCGCGCGGCTCGAAGGTGCGCTCGGTCACGCTGGACGGCAAGCGCACGGGATGGCAGGCGCGGGAGACGAACCGCGGTCTCGAGGTCACCGTGAAGGCGCGGCCGGGCGAGCGGACGGTGGTGGTCGAGACGAGGTGAGTCAGCGGGCCGCGCGGCCGTCCCAGCCGTGCGCGAGCGCCCAGCGGGCGCCGACGGTCCAGGCCTGGACGCGGTTGGAGAGCGGGATCGGCTCGAGCCGGCCCTCGCGGGTGACCGCGTAGAGCTCCGGCGCGCGGCCGAGCCGGTCGAGCGCGGAGAGGACGCCCGTGCGGACCCGCTCGGCCTCCGCGACCCGGCCGGCGGCGCGGAGGCCGCCCCAGCCGAGCCAGGAGTCGAACGGCCAGATCGAGCCGCGGTGGTAGGCGTGGGGCGCGAAGGCGGGCGCGTCGCTCGACAGGGTGCGCAGGCCGAAGTCCGTGAGGATGTCGGGCTTGCAGAGGCGCTCGGCGGCCGCAGCGCGGGCGTCCGCCTCGAGGGCGTCCGCCCACAGCAGCCAGCCGAGCTGCGAGCCGGCGCCCGGGACGGGGCGGTCGCCGGCCTCGACGGCCATGGTGTCCGGGACGAGGGCCGAGAGTCGGGTGCGGAGCGCCTCGGCCCGCGCCTCCCAGCCGCGCGCGGGATCGAGGGTGGCGAGCGCGCGCAGGGCGGCGTGCGCGACGGCCTGGGAGTCGAGGTCCGCCAGCGGCGGCTCGGGCGCGCTCCCGTCGGGCCGCACGATCCCGCCGCCGTCCTCGCC
>JBOGYU010000240.1:0-7140 GCA_050696935.1 Solirubrobacteraceae bacterium
GACCGGCACGCGGGCGTCCGCGGCCGCGCGCGCTGCGCTTGCGCGCAGTCGCGGCTCGGGCTCGACCGCCAGCACCTCGGTCACGGTGGCCGGGTAGTGGGCGAAATTGCGGCCGTTGCCGGCCCCGACCTCGAGCACTCGACCCGTGAGGCCTGCGAGGAGCTCGGTGCGGTGGTGGTCTGCGCCGCGCCGGTCGGCGGTGACGCTGATGCGCTCGTACAGGCGGGCGAAGATCGGGTGGTGGACGGTGTCGGCGATCTCGGCCATGGTCACGCCTCTCCCTGCGCGCCCCGGCCGCCGGCGAGCTTCGCCGGCGCGGAGCGCATCTTCGCCCACATCCAGGCGCCGACGCCGACCGCTCCCATGGCCAGCGGGCACGCGAGCGCGATGAGAAGCAGAAGCAGGGACTCCATGACTCGGACCTCCGGGATTCGAGAGTTGACTAACGACGAGGCAATCGTACTACGCTTGTGTCGTACTACTGTGTCGTCGGACACACTCCTACGACGTCTCCGTAGTAGGATATGGTCATGCCGCCCCGGGAACCCGAGAAGCTGCTCGGCCCGCTCGAGGCCGAGATCATGAACGTGCTCTGGTCCGCCGGCGGGCCGATGAGCGTCCGTGACGTCCTCGCCGAGCTGAACGAGTCCCGGTCCGAGCCGCTCGCCTACACGACGGCGATGACGGTGCTCGCGCGGCTCGCCGAGAAGGAGATCCTCACGCGCGTGCGCGACGGCCGCGGATACCTCTACGAGCCGGCGGTATCGGACACCGCCCAGATCGCGGTCCGGGGCGTGATGCGCGACTTCGGCGACGCCGCCATGGCCCGCTTCGTCGACGAGGCACGAGCCGACCCTGAGATGCTCGACCGGCTGCGGCGGCTGCTCAGCGACGAGCCGTGAGGCTCGACACCGCCAACCGCAGCGTCCTCGCGCTCGCGGCCGCCTCGCTCATCTCGGCCGTGTGGCTGCTCTGCAGCGCCGCGGGCTGCGTCCTGCTGGCGCTGGTCGCCTACGACATCGCCCGCGACGGGCCGGGCGCGCTCGTCGGAGACGACGCGCTGCTGCCGGCGGCCGTGTTCCTGGCGCTCGTCGGGACCGGCGCGATCCTCGGACTTCGCTCGCTCGCACGCCAGGCCGCAGCCTCGCAGCGGCTCGGTTGCCGGATGGACGAGCTCCGGCTGCCCGCCCCGCCAGCGCTCCACGAGGCGGCCGCTCGCAGCGGGCTGACCGGCCGCGTGCTGCTCGTCGACAGCGACGACGCGTTCTCGTTCGCTTACGGCGCCCTCTCGCCCCGCGTGGCGGTCAGCCGCGGCCTCCTGGCGCGGGCCTCGGCCGACGAGCTCGATGCCGTGCTCGAGCATGAGCGCTACCACGTCCACAACCTCGATCCGCTCAAGGTCGTGTTCGCCCGCGGCCTACCGGCCATGTTCTTCTACCTGCCGCTCCTACAGGATCTCCACCTCCGATACCTCGCGGGGCGCGAGCTCGCGGCCGACCGCCGCGCCGTCGAGGCATGCGGCAGACGACCGCTCGCCGGCGCGCTCTTCAAGGTCGTGCGCGGCCCCGCCTGGCCAGAACTCAGCACGGCAGCCGCGATCGGCGGCCCCGAGCTGCTCGATCTCAGAGTCGCACAGCTCGAACGCGGCGCCGAGCCCAAGCTCGCCGCCGTCACCGTCCGCGCAATCGTGCTCACCGCGCTCGGCATCGCAGCCCTCGCGGCCTCGTTCGTCGCGACCATCGCATTCTCGGGAGGTCCCTCGGCGGTCGCTGACGCGACCGGCATGGGCCTCGGCGCGGCTGACATCGCCTTGGCGCTGAGCTGCGGGATCCCGGTCGCGGCCGGTGGGTGGGCACTGTACCGCTGGCTTTCTCACCGAGCCCGGCGGTCGCACCACGGCGAGGGCACGTAGCCCCGACCGCTTCCAGCCGGCGCCCCATCGGCCTTCGTCGCGACCCGGTCCGAAGGCCTGAGCGCGCGGCGCGGTGACGTTGCATCATGCGCGACATGACGTTGCCTGCAGCCGCTGATCGAGAGGGATGCGCCGTGCTCGAGCTTCCGGTCAGCGCGCCGGGGGTCACGATCGCCGAGGCGATCGTCGGCGATGCGGCCCTTGACGCACTCGAGCGGGACGCCGACGCGAGACGACTTGCCGCGGACGCGATGCGGCGCGCGCACGACCACGGCTGGGTGGTCGTCGCGCGCGGCGATCTCAGTGGGAGCGTGGTCTGCCACGCCGAGGCGTTCTTCGATTCAATGGCGGCCGCCGAGCACTCCGCCCACGCGATCGACTGCCCGACGGGCACGGTGCTCGAATGGTCGCCCGGGCTCACGCCTGACCAGTACGAGCCCGGCGGCAACCTGGTCCCAGTTCCGCTCGCCGGCGCCCAGCTTCCCGGGCCGCGGTTCACGCCCCGGGGGCGCGAGCTCGTCGTCATCGATACCGACGGGCTCGAAACACTCTGCGCCAACCCCGACGAGGCGCTGGCGCACGTGCGCACGCTGATCGAGGACCTCGCTGTCCGGCTCGCGCGCCAGTACCCCGACCAGGAAGAGCTGCCCGCCGAGATGCTCGCCAACCTCGACCGCATCGGCGGCGAGATCCCGCCGGGCGGCATGCGGCTCCCGCTCTTCCACGACACAGCGACCGACAAGGACCATGCGCTCCACCTGCTCTGGGCCGACTCGCTGCGCTGGCAAGGCTTCAAACGTGCGCTCGAGCGACCCGACCGCCCTGACCTGTCCGACCCGCAGATCGGCGGCCCGCTCGCCCGGCGCCTCGCGCTCGAGGGGTTCGACGAGGCCCGCCGGCCGACTTGACGTCGGCCGCCGGGGTGACTCCCGGCCGCGTCTGACGCGCTCATCCCGAAAAAGGCAAAAAAAAATCAGCGCATCCCGGGGCGGGGTCGGGCGGACGATGATCGTCCGACCGACGCGAGTCTGTGCTCTGTGAGCGCGTCCTCGCCCGAGGGGACCTGGGCCTGGGTCGAGTCCGTTCCGCCGGCCCGGCGGACGGACCGCCCGTGCATGTCGCGGCTGGCCCGCGCTCCCGGAGGGCGCGGGCCAGCGGGCCATCTGATTGCGTTACGCGGCCGCGGCGTGCTCGTCGTCGCCGAGGTCGAGGTCGTCGAGGTCGGAGTCGGCGCGGTGCGCGTCGAGGTCGACGGTGGACTCGACGCCGCCGTCGAAGACGAAGGCGTCCTTGTTGAGCTCCGCCAGCCGCGGGGAGAGGATCGGGCGCATGAACGCCCAGACGGCGGCGCGCAGCGGCTGCTCGCCGCCCGGGAGCGCGTCGCGAAGCTTGCGCGCCATGCGCTCGGAGCCGAGCGCCTTGGTCCTCGTGACGCCGTCGGGGTCGAGCACGAACGCCGCGCCCCAGCGCGCGACCAGCTGGGCGATGCCGTGCAGCGGGTCCGGATCCTCGAGGGCGCTGGTCGCGGGCGGGTCGCCCGGCGATCCGCTCGCGGATCGCGTCGGGGAGCGCGAGCGGCGGAGGCTGTGGCCCTTCCCGGTTGTGATGCCGAGGTCGGCGCAGACGACGGCCATCCGGTCGGACGCCGGTAGCCCGGCGCGGGCCTGCCAGCAGTCGCGGAACTGGTCCTGCTGGTCGCACAGAGAGAGCGGCTCGCGCGCGTCCTCCTGGGCCTGGATGCGACGGATCTCGTCGTCGCCGGGCTCGTGGTCGCCCGAGCGGCCGCGTCGATGGCGCCGGCCGCCATCCGCGCTCGGTTAGACAGGCGCAGCCCACGTGGGTCGTGCCTCTGGCCGAGCGTGGTTCATGCGTTGCCGAGGGTTCATCGGTAGACGGAGCGGTAGTTGCGCACGGTGAGGGGGGATGCCGATGGCGCCGAGCGCGAGGATCACGGCGAGCGCGATGCCGAAATCCGGCCAGTCGTAGCCGGAGAGCATCACATCGCGCATGGCGCGCAGCACGTGCTCGGCCGGGTTGGCGTCGATGATGGCGCGCATCATGGGGCTGTCGATCTGCTCGGGCTGCTGGTAGGCGGAGGTGAGGAAGATCAGCAGGTAGGCCATCGGCAGGATCGCCTGGACGGCGGCGGCGTCCTTGGTCCGCAGCGCCAGGTTGGCCTTGAGCACGCCGAACGTGACGATCCCGAGCAGCGTGCCGAGCACGATCATCAGCGCCGCGCCAGCGATCCCGGTCTCGGCGTGCGCGCCGAGCGTGACCGCGAGTGCCAGCACGGCGACCGCCTGCGCGCACACCCGCACGGCGTCGCCGATCAGTCGGCCGAGCACGATCGATCCGACCGAGATCGGCGCGGTGAGCAGCTTGTAGACGTAGCGGCTATGGAAGTCGGCGGCCAACGCGACGGCGGCGTTCCCGATGCCCGGGACGGTCGTGAGCAGGATCGCCGTCGGCGCGAGATACTCGAAGTAGTTGTCGGTGGGGAAGCCGGGCAGGCGGGTGACGCCCTCAAACAGCGCGCCGAAGACGAGGAACATCATCAGCACGGGCGCGAGCGAGAAGCCGAGCAGCAGCGGGTTGCGCGGGAACTGCACCAGCGCTCGGGCCGCGAGCAGCAGGCTGGCCGGGGCGCTCATGCCGCCCTCTCCATGGCGACGAGGGTGCCGTCGGCGGGCTCGAGGGCGTGTCCGGTGTAGCGCAGGTAGACGTCCTCGAGCGAGTCGCTGCCGACCGATGCCTTGAGCGCGGCCGGGGTGTCCTCGGCCACGATCGTGCCGCGGTCGATGATCCCGAGCCGGTCGCACAGCCGGTCGGCCTCGTCCATGTAGTGGGTGGTGAGCACGACGGTGATGTGAAGCTGCTGGCGCAGCCGGTCCAGCGCGTTCCAGATCGCCGCGCGAGCGCGCGGGTCAAGGCCTTCGCTCCGCTCGTCCAGGAAGAGGACCGTCGGCAGGTGCATCAGCGCGGCGGCGAGGTCCACGATCGCCAGCAGCAGCTCGGCGCGGTGAGCGGACTCGCCGCGCCGGAGCCCGTGCAGGCGCCCCTGCAGGACGAGCAGCTCGCGCGCGGTCGCGAACGCATCGACGCCGACCTCCTGCATGGCGAAGCCGATCCGGCGACGGACCTCGCGTGGCTGCGCGACGACGTCGAAGCCGGCCACGCTCGCGCGCCCGGAGGTGGGCCGCACGAGCGTTCCGAGCATGCCGACGGTGGTCGACTTGCCGGCTCCGTTCGGTCCCAGCAGTCCGTAGCACTCGCCCGCCGCCACGCGGAACGTGACGGCGCGCACCGCCTCGGTGCCGTCCGGGTAGGTCTTGCCGAGAGCCTCGACGACGATCGCATCGCCTGCGAGGTGCGGGCGGTGGTCGCCGCCGGGGTTGAGCTGCACGAGCTCGTCGAGCAGGTGCTCGAGGTGTTCCATCGTTGCTCCTGGTTGTCGGAGTGCGTCAGGTTGTGGTGCCGCAGCGCTGGCAGGAGCCGCTGCGCGCGTGGTACTCGGTGATCCCGCCGCGGCGGTCGAGCTCGACGTGGCAGCAGTCGAGCAGCAGCTCCTTGAGCTGCGCTCGGCCGCGCTGCACGCGCGCCTTCGCGCCCGAGACCGAGATCCCCAGCCGCTGCGCGGCCTCGACTTGGGTCAGGCCCTCGAGCTCGGTCAGGGTCAGCGCCTCGTGGTAGCTCGGCACCAGCCGTGCGAGCAGCGGGGCGACGCAGGCCGCGAGCTCGCCGCGCGCGTCCGGGGCCTCGGCCTCATACTCGCCGGCCCGCTCCGGGTCGATCTCGCGCCCCGTCGCCAGCTCCCGGCGGACCTGCGCGCTTCGGTAGTGGTCGGTGATCGCGTTGCGGGCGATCGCGTGCACCCAGGCGCCGACCGCCTCCGCGCGCTCGATCCCGTCGGCCTGGCGGTGGATCCGCAGCATCACCTCTTGCAGGATGTCCTCGGCGATCTCGCGCGAGCGGACCCGCCGCTCGATGAAGCCGAGCAGGCCGTCGCGGAGCTCCCGCCAGATCACCTCGGCGTCGGGCGCGGCTACCGTTCGCTGGGCGCTCACCGGCATCCGCACCCCGTCCCGGTCGCGGTGCCGCAGCATTCGGCCTTGTCCTCGGCCTCGCAGCAGGTGGACTGCTCGGCCGGCGAGCAGCAGCCCGCGGCCGCCGGGACGGCCGCTGCCGCCTTGCCGGCGAAGAAGCGCTCGAGGTTCTCGGCCAGCTCGTACGGCTCGGGGTCTCGCGCGCGCTCCACGGCAGAGCCACCGTAGACCTCGCGGAGGATCGCGTCGAGGATCAGCTCCACCGGGGGCTCGGCGTGCTCGCGCCCGCGATGCACCCACACGCGGCAGTCGATCGACTCGCCGCAGCCGTCCGTGCAGCCCTCCGAGCCGCACGAGCTCTCTCGCAGCTCGTGCGCGATGTCGCGGCCGTTGACGCGGATCGTGGGGGAGCTGACAAGGCCGAGCTCCCGTGCCTGCGCGGCCGACTCGACGTGGATCTTGTTGACCTCGACCTCGGTGCCGGCCGCGGTGAGCACGTCGCGCGCGACCTCGAGCGCAGACTCGAGGTTGCGGTCGGCACCCCGGCAGCGGGTGCACGTGGTGAGGTCGAGGAAGAGAAGGTCGATTCGAAGCATTGGGTCCCCGCGGTCGTCTTCTCCAATAGACGGAGGCGGCACGAAAAGGACGCAGAGCCGGCGGAGATGCTCCGACGCCGCGTCAACCCGTCTGAAACGCGCCGGTGTGCTCAGCCGCTTCGCCGGTGCACGGCTACCGGTTCTGCTCTCGCACGAAGTGCGGTGCGCAGGCAGAGTTGAAGTCTGGGCTTTTATCGTCTATCGTCGATGAACGATGAATCTCTCGCGAGAACAGGCGGAGCTGTACGCCAGCTGGTTCCGCTGTCTCGCCGACCCGACGAGGCTCGAGATCCTCAATGTGTTGGCGAGCGAGCGCCGACTGCTGGCGGTGGGGGAGATCGTCGAGCGCGTCGGGGTCGGCCAGTCGACGGTCTCAACGCACCTGCGCCGGCTCGCGGAAACGTGCTTTGTGCTCGTCGAGCACCGTGGCACGAGCAGCCTGTTTCAGATCAACGAGAGCTGCATCGCGTGTTTTCCCTCGGCGGCCGAGCTCGTGATGGGCAAGGTCGAGGCCGAGCGGATGCCCGCGCCGCGCCCGGGAGCCACGAGCCGCCGGCGCCGCGGCGACCAGCACCGCGCGGGCGTGCCG
>JBOGYU010000241.1:0-7129 GCA_050696935.1 Solirubrobacteraceae bacterium
ACACGGACCCGGCCCCGTCGCCCGGCGCCACGCAGCCGGTGGGCGGGTTCTCGGCCCTGCTCGACGCGCCGGGGCGCGACACGTACTGGGCGATGCCCGACAACGGCTTCGGCTCCAAGGCGAACTCGCGCTCGTTCCTGCTGCGGGTCTATCGCGTGCGCGTGGACTTCGAGACGGCCCGGGGTGGCAGCGGCGACGTGGAGATGCTGGACTGGATCACGCTGCGCGACCCCGACGGCCGCGTCCCGTTCGCGATCGTCAACGGCGCCACCAGCGAGCGGCTGCTGACCGGCGGCGACTTCGACGTCGAGTCGATGCGCGTCGACCGCGAGGGCGACCTGTGGTTCGGCGAGGAGTTCGGCCCGTTCCTGCTGCACACCGACGCCACGGGCAGGGTGCTCGAGGCGCCGATCCCGCTGCCGGACATCAAGTCGCCCGACAACCCGTCGGGCGGCGCGGCCAACCTGGGCCGTTCCTCCGGTTTCGAGGGCATGGCGATCTCGACCGATGGCCGGACGCTGTACCCGGTGCTCGAGGGCGCCGTCGCCGGCGACGACCCGCGCCTGCGCCGGGTCTACGCGTTCGACCTGCGCACCCGGCGCTACACCGGCCGGGCTCCCGACTACCGGGTCGCCGACCCCACCTACCTCGTCTCCGACTTCACGGCGCTCGACCAGCACCGTTTCGTCGCGCTCGAGCGCGACAACGCGGAGGGCGCTGCGGCACAGCACAAGCGCGGCTTCGTGGTGGACCTGCGGCGCGAGGCGCCCGGTGGGGCGCTGGCCAAGCGCGAGGTCGTCGACCTGCTCGACCTCGCCGACCCGGAGCTGATCTCGCTCCCCGGCCGGCCGGGCGACATCGGCTTGGGCGACCCGTTCTCGATGCCGTACGTGACGATCGAGAGCGTCCTTCCGGTCGGGGGCGACCGCCTGGCGATCGTCAACGACACGAACTTCGGCTCCACGGGGCGCAACCCACGGCTCCCCGACCCCAGCGACTTCGTGATCGTGCGGGTGCCGGGCCTGCGCGGCGACATCGGCGCGGCCGCCGCGGGCTCGAAGGCGCCGCTGACGGTGGCGGTGATCGGCGACACGCCCTACGGCGACGAGCAGGTCGCGGCATTCCCCGGGCTGGTCGAGGACGTCAACGGCGATTCCAAGGTGCGCCTGGTCCTGCACCTCGGGGACATCAAGAACGACAGCAGCACCTGCACGACCGAGCGCTTCCGCGACTGCGTGCGCTCTACGACACGTTCAAGGACCCGTTCGTCTACACGCCGGGCGACAACGAGTGGACCGACTGCCGGCGGCCGGCGGCTACCTGCCGACCGAGCGCCTGGACGTGCTGCGCGAGGTGTTCTTCCCGCGCCCGGGCGTCACGACCGGGGGGCGGCCGCAGCGCGTGCTCACGCAGGCGAGCGACCCCGAGCGCGCCGAGTACGTGGAGAACGTGCGGTGGACGCGGTCGCAGGTGACGTTCGCGACCGTCCACGTCGTCGGCAGCAGCAACGACCTGCAGCCGTGGTTCGGCGCCGCCGAGACGCCCGAGCAGCGGTCCGAGCGCCTCGCGGAGTTCGAGCGCCGGCTGGCGGCCGACCTCGACTGGCTCGACGAGACCTTCGCCGCGGCCGAGGCGAACGGCGCCCGCGGCGTGGTCGTCGCGATGCAGGCCGACACGATCGTCGGCACGCGCACGGGCTTCGAGGCGATCAACGACCGCATCGAGACGCTGGCGAGCCGCTTCGACGGGCCGGTGCTGCTGCTGCAGGGCGACACGCACCGCTACGTCGTCGACCGGCCCTTCGAGTCCGCGCCGAACCTGACACGCATCGTGGTCGAGGGCGAGACGGCGGACGAGTGGCTGCGCCTCGGCATCGACCCACGCGCTCCCGAGTTGTTCACCTGGACCCGTGAGGCCGTGGCGCGATGAGGCGTATGGCGCGACACGTCGTTCCCGAACCTAGGAAGGTTCCGCGGATGGAACACGCATGGGCCCGCCTCAGCTCCCTGCCGGTGCTCGTCGAGTCATACGAGCTCGAGCGGCTGTCGGCGACCTTCTCCTACGGCTTCGAGCGCGTGACGACCCTCGTCCGGCTCCGAGGCGGCGGCGCCGAGGGCCTCGGCGAGGACGTGTCGCCGTTCGAGGACGAGGCCGACACCCTGCACGTCGCCGGGCCGGTGCTGCCGCTGGCCGGGGAGTGGACGCTCGAGTCCTTCTGCGATCACCTGGCGCAGGTCGACCAGTGGCCGGTCGAGCCGCGCTGGGACTTCGCTCGGCGCTGGCGCAACTGGGCGTTCGAATCGGCCGCGCTCGACCTGGCCCTCAACCAGGCGGGCCGCGCGCTGCACGAGGTCATCGGGCGCGAGCCGGGGCCGGTGCGCTTCGTCAACTCGCTCGGCCTCGGCGACCCGCCCACCTTCGACCCCATCCGCCGCCGCCTCGAGCACCATCACGGCCTGCGCTTCAAGGTCGACGCCGTGCCGGCCTGGACGCCGGAGCTGATGGACGAGGTCGCGGCCACGGGCGCGGTCGAGATCGTCGACTTCAAGGGCCAGTACGGCCTCGAGATGGGCGAGCTGCCGGCGCTCCTCGCCATGTACGAGCGCGCCATCGCGGCGTTCCCGGACGCGCTGCTCGAGGACGCGCACGACCTGCCCGAGGTCGCGAAGCTGCTCGAGCCCGAGGCGCAGCGCATCTCCTACGACGCGCCGATCCAGACGGTCGAGAGCCTGGACGCCACTCCGCTCGAGCCGCGTGCGGTGAACGTCAAGCCCTGCCGCGTCGGCGACCTGCGCTCGCTGCTCGACCTCTACGACGCCGTCCACGAGCGCGGCCTGATCGCGTACGGCGGCGGCATGGCCGAGCTGGACGCCGGCCGCGGCCAGATCCAGCTCCTCGCCTCGCTCTTCCACCCGGACGGGCCGAACGACGTCGCCCCCGGCGGCTACAACCTCGACACGCCGGCGCCCGACCTCCCGCCCAGCCCGCTGCCGGCCGCGCCGGCGCCGACAGGCTTCCGCCGAGTATGACCACCCGGACTGGCCGGGGCCCTAGTCGGTCCCGATCCGGTAGCCAACGCCCGGGATGGTCTGGATGACCGCGGGCTCGCCGAGCTTGCGCCGCAGCCGCCCGATGGTGACCTGAACCGTCTTGGTGAATGGATCGGTGTTCTCGTCCCACACCGCGTCGAGGAGCTTCTCGGCGCTGAGCACGCCGGGCGCCGCGCGCAGGAGGGCCTCGAGGACTCCGAGCTCCTTCGCCGAGAGGTCGATGCGCGTGCCGTTCCGCCTGACGATGCGCCCGACCGGGTCGAGCTCCACCCCCGCCGCTCGGTAGACCCGGCCGCCGCCGGCGGGACGGCGCCGGGCGAGCGCCCTGATCCTGAGCACCAGCTCCTGGAAGTGGAACGGCTTGGCCAGGTAGTCGTCCGCGCCGAGGCTGAGCCCGCCGACGCGGTCGCCGGGCGAGTCCGCCGCGGTGAGCATGAGGACCATCGCCGGGTGCTCGCCGCCGGTGACCATCCGGCAGACGGCGTCGCCGTGCATCCCCGGCAGGTCGCGGTCGAGGACGATCACCTCGTAGGGGTAGAGGCCGATCTTGGCGGCGGCGTCGAGGCCGTCATAGGCGACGTCGACGGCCATGCCGTGATCGCGCAGCCCTTCGGCGATGTCGTCGGCGAGGCGCCGGACGTCCTCGACGACGAGGACCCTCACGCGGGCTCCCCGGTCGGCGCGCAGGGCAGGGCGATCGCGACGCGCAGCCCGCCCTGCGGGCGGGCGTGGAGCGCGAGCTCGCCGTCGTGGGCGGCGGCGATCGCCGCGACGATGGAGAGTCCGAGCCCGACGCCGTTCTCCGAGCCGGTCCGCTCGGCGCCGAGGCGCCGGAACGGCTGCGCGAGCTCCTGCACGTCCCGCTCCTGCAAGCGGGGGCCGCCGCTCTCGACGACGAAGCAGGCCGAGCCGTCCTCCGTCCGCGTCTCGACGCCGACCCAGCCCCACGGCTCGTTGTGGCGGATGGCGTTGTCGATGACGTTCTCCACCATGCGCGCGAGCAGTGGGTGGCTGCCGTGGGCGGCGGCGTCGTGCAGCTGCTGCCGGACGTCCAGGCCGCGCTCTGCGATCGCATCGGCGCGGTGGGCGATCGCCTCGGAGACGATCGCGGGCAGCGAGACGCTCGTGTCCTGGGGAGGGACGGCGTGCTCGGCGCGGGCGAGCGCCAGGAAGCTCTCGAGCAGCCGGTCGGCGCGATCGAGGCCCTCGCGCAGCTTGCCGTCGAGGACCCGGAGCTGCGGCGGCGTCCGCTCGGCCTTGGCCGTCGCCACGTCGAGCGAGGTCCGCATCATCGCCAGCGGCGTTCGGAGCTCGTGCGAGGCGTTGGCGACGAAGCGGCGCTGGGCGTCGAACGCGGCCTCGAGCCGTTCGAGCAGGCCGTCGATCGTGTCGCCGAGGTCCTTGAGCTCGTCGCGCGGGCCTTCGAGTGCCAGCCGCTCGTGGAGGTTGTGCTCGGAGATCCGCCGCGTGGTGGCCGTCATCGTCCGCAGCGGTCGCAGGACGCGCCCCGCCATCACCCAGCCGAGGCCGACCGAGAGCAGCGCCATCAGCCCGAGCGCGGTGCCGGACTGGACGAGCAGCTGCTCCATGGTTTCAGCCCGCTGCTGCGCCGCGCGCGCCGGCATCTCCCGCCCCAGCTCGTCCAGCTCGCGCGGCAGCTGCTCGCGCAGTGGCGCGGTGTCGCGCTCGACGCCGGCGGGCTGCGTGCGGGTCGCGCGCACGAGCACCGCTCCCGTGGACTCGCGCACGAGCACGTACGTGAGCGCGAGCAGCGCGGCGCCCGAGGTGAGGAAGAGCGCGCCGTAGAGGAGCGTCAGGCGCAGCCGGACGGTGCGCCTGTGAGCAGGCTCGGCGGGTTGGCTGGGCGTCACGTCCGACCAGGATGCCGGGGCCGAGGTAACAGGGAGTTAACGGTGCTCGTTCCGGTGGTGTTACCGCCGCCTCCGTACAACCGCCTTCGACACCGACCGCCAGGAGGCGAACAGCATGGAGATCACACGGACGACTCGGCGAACCGCGGCTGTGCTGGCGGCCGTGCTGCTGCTGGCCACGGGTTGCGGGAGCAGCGAGAGCCTGAGCAGCAGCGGCGCGGCGTCGGGAGGGTCGAGCGCGCCGGCCGCCGGCTCGGATCAGGGCGTCAAGTACGCGGAGTGCATGCGCGAGAACGGCGTGCCGGACTTCCCCGACCCGCAGAACGGCCGCTTGGTGCTGCGTGCCGGCGAAGGCGGCGTCGACCCGGACTCGCCGGAGTTCCAAGCGGCGCGCGAGGCGTGCCAGGACCTGGCCCCCCAGGGCGCGCAGGGTGGCGGCGCGGGACCCGGCGGTGAGATGCAGGCCCAGGCTCTCGAGTTCGCGAAGTGCATGCGGGAGAACGGCGTGCCGGAGTTCCCCGACCCGCAGTTCTCCGGCGGAGGCGTGAGGATGCGGTTGCCGCAGGGCGTGGATCAGAACTCGCCGCAGTTCAAGTCCGCGCAGCAGGCCTGCCAGTCGATCCTCTCCGGTCAGGGCGGTGCGCCGTGAGCGCGCCCACGGCCACGACCGAGGCGCGCCTTCCGAGCGAGCCCTATCCGGATCCCCGCCCGCCGCGGCGGGGCCGGGCCCTGCTCACCGGTGGCGCCGTGCTGGCGATCGCCGTGGTCGTGATCGCGGTGCTCGATCCGTTGAGCTCGGGCGAGTCGGGGACCAGCGTCGCGAGCGCCCGGCCCGCCGCGACGGCGACGATCGCGCAGGGCCCGCTGTCCTCGCAGGTCTACCAGAACGGCACCCTGGGCTACGCGGCACGGGCCGACGGCTCGCCGTACTCGGTGATCGACCAGGCGGCGGGCACGTTGACGCGGCTTCCGGTCGCCGGTGACGTGATCGGCTGCGGCGAGGTGCTCTACCGGGTCGAGAACGTGCCGGTGGCGCTGCTGTGCGGGCGCACACCTGCCTACAGGGCGCTCTCCGAGGGCATGAGCGGCCCGGACGTCCGGCAGCTGAACCGCAATCTCGTCGACCTCGGCTACGCCAAGCGGTCGACCCTCGACCGCGACTCGAGCTTCTTCGGCTCGCGCACCGCGAACGCGCTCGCGCGGCTGCAGGAGGACCTCGGCGTCGCCGAGACCGGCGCGCTCGAGCCGGGCCAGGCCGTGTTCCTGCCCGGGCCGCTGCGGATCACGAAGGTGACGGCGGCGCCCGGCACCGGCGCGCGTCCGGGCGCGCCGATCGCGCAGGCCACGACCACCGAGCGCAGCGTGGAGGTGGACCTCGACGCCTCGCAGGCGACCGGCGTGGAGGTCGGCGACCGCGTGCAGATCACGCTGCCGGACAACGAGACGACGCCGGGAGTGGTGACGAGCGTGGGGACCGTCGCCGGCTCCGCGGACGAGGACGAGGGGTCGGGCTCCGGCGCTGAGGCGCCGAGCGCGACGATCCCGGTCTCGATCGAGCTCGAGCGGCCGCGCGACGTCCGCGGCCTCGAGCAGGCCCCGGTGCGGGTGCAGATCACCACGGACGGCGTGAAGGACGCGCTGAGCGTGCCGGTCACGGCGCTGGTGGCCCTCGCCGGCGGCGGATACGCGGTGGAGCTCGTCGCAGGCAACGGCGCCCGCACGCTCGTGCCGGTCGAGCTCGGCATGTTCGACCACGCGGAAGGCGTCGTGCAGGTGAGCGGGGACGGCATCGCCGCGGGGCAGCGGGTGGTGGTCCCGGCGACATGAATCCCACGGTCCTGGAGCTGGAAGCCGTGACCAAGACCTACGGCGCTCAGCCGCCGGTGCCCGCGCTGCGCTCGGTGAGCCTTACGGTCAGGCGCGGCGAGTTCGTGGCGATCGTCGGGCCCTCGGGCTCGGGCAAGACGACGCTGCTGCACATCATCGGGACCCTCGACCGCCCGACGTCCGGCACCGTACGGATCGACGGGGTCGACATCGCCCGGCTCGACGACCCCGAGATGGCGGCGCTGCGCGCCCGCAGCATCGGCTTCGTCTTCCAGCAGTTCTTCGTCGCCGAGCACTCGACCGCCCTCGAGAACGTCGCCGACGGGCTGCTGTACGCGGGCGCGAGCGCCGGCGAGCGCCGGGCGCGCGCCGCGGCGGCGC
>JBOGYU010000242.1:0-7096 GCA_050696935.1 Solirubrobacteraceae bacterium
CGGCTCGTCCGCGCCGACGAGCCCGGGGCCCGCGAGCAGGAGCAGGACGACGAGCGCGGCGGCCAGCCACGTCAACGGCGCGAGGACGCGGTCGACCCGCGCCAGGACGCTAGGGCGAGGGGAAGCCATTCTCGGAGATGAACCAGAGGCCGCTCGTGATCCAGGTCGCCACCAGCAGGGTGAACAGCGTGCCGCCGGCGAGCGGGAGCGCGAGCCCGGGCAGCGCCGGCGACCGCACGACCACGACCTTCGCGGCGAACGCGCCGTAGAACGCGCAGCCGAACAGCGAGTGCAGGAGCACGCGGCCGGTCGTGTCCTGGAACGCGAGCTGGTACAGGCAGTGGTACGCGACCGGGAGGCTGACCAGGAAGGCCGTCCGGCCGGAGATCCGGTGCAGCGATCCCAGCCACGCCGGCGCGGCACGCGCGCCGAGCCGGCCGTACAGCCACAGCGCCGAGCCGACCTGCATCAGCGCGAACACGACGGCGACGCTCGACAGCCAGACCTTCATCGTCATCGTGTCCGCGAACCCGAGCGTGATCGACAGGTCGCTCGCAGGCTCGTGGACGTTGCCGTAGATGCCGAGGCTCATCGCCACGAGCGCCCCGAGCACACCGGCGAGCAGGAGCCGGCCCCCCGACCCAACGCTCGCGGTCTGCGCTTCGCCACTCATCCTGCGCCGATCCTCTCCAACGTCGACGCCCGGATGCAAGGGCGATGAGTTCAGGGTCCTTCGCCGGTCTCTGTTGGACACCCCGAATCAGGAGGCACCATGGCGAAGCTCATCCTCGACATCTCGGTATCGCTCGACGGCTTCATCGCGGGACCGGAGCAGACGCTCGAAGAGCCGCTCGGGCGGGGCGGCGAGCAGCTCCACGAGTGGGGCCTCGCGACCAAGAGCTGGCGCGAGCGCCACGGCATGACCGGTGGTGAGACCGGCGTCGACTCCGACGTGATGGAGGACTCGATCCGTACGGTCGGCGCGTCGGTGATGGGCCGGCGGATGTTCAGCGGCGGCGCGGGCGCGTGGGAGGACGACCCGAACGCCGACGCCTGGTGGGGCGACAAGCCTCCCTTCCATCATCCGGTGTTCGTCCTCACCCACCACGCCCGCGAGCCGGTCGAGAAGCAGGGCGGCACGACCTTCACCTTCGTCACCGACGGGATCGAGTCCGCGCTCGCGCAGGCCCGGGCGGCCGCCGGCGACGGTGACGTCGCGGTGGCCGGCGGCGCCGACGTCGCGCAGCAGTACCTGAAGGCCGGCCTGCTCGACGAGATCAACCTCCACGTCGTGCCCGTGCTGCTGGGCGACGGCGTGCGCCTGTTCCGGAACCACGCGCCCGGCGCGCTCGAGCGCACGAGGGTGCTCGAGTCGCCCACCGGCGTCACCCACCTCGGCTACGCCGTCCGGAGACCGTGATCGATCACCAGAACAGGGGCGTGCTCGCGGACCGGCGCTGAGGCGAGGTCAGCGCCGGGGAGGCCTCAGGCCGCAGTCCTTTCGCAGGCCGACGAGCGCCGAGCCGCGAGCGTCGCCGGGCCCCTCGACGCGCAGGCGGACGCAGTGCTGCCCCCGGAAGGCGAGGCCGCCGGGGTACGCCGTCCAGTCCCGCGGGCAGGCGGACGTGGGCTGGACGAGCACGGCCTCGCGCGGCTCGCCGTCGCTGGCCTCGCTCCAGCCGACGATCTTCACCACGTCGCTCAGGTCGGCCGGTACGCGCACGACGACCTCCCGGTTGCCGCGGACGAACAGCCCCGTCTTCGCGAACCACGCGAGCTCGCCTCCGAACCGGTGCGACGCGAGCTCTCCTCCCACACGGCGGAGCGTGGCGGCCGCGGAGAGGCCGACACGCCGCGCGAGCTCGACGTTCGCCACATCGCCTCAGAGACTCGGCAGGGTTCGAGGCAGCCCGAAGTGTCGGAACACGCCGGTGTCGCTGAACCACGTGATCGCCGCGATCGCGTCCCCTGCGAGCGTCACCACGATCATTCCGTAGGGGCGGGCGATCGCTGCGTGCGGGTCCGGGAGATAGCAGCCGAACGCGGGCTGGGTGTTGGCGCGGGTCGGCACGACGCGCAGGGCAGCGCCGCGCAGCTCCGCGCGGTGGCGAAGGAAGGCGGCGATCTCTTCGTGGCCCTGATACTCGAGCGGCTGGGGCGGCATCGTGAGCAGGGCGTCGTCGGTGAGCAGGGCGACGACGTCGTCGATGTCGCCGCTCTCGACGGCGTCGGCAAAGCGCCCGACCAGCTCGCGCTCGCGGGCGGAGTTCGGCAGCGGCGCGCGCTCGCGGTCGGGCGCCGGAAGCCGCCTCCCGAGCGTCGCCCTGGCCCGCTGCAGGGCACCCTTGATCGAGGCCTCGCCGGTGTCGAGCATGTTCGCGACATCGGCGGTGCGGAAGCCGAGCACGTCGCGCAGCACGAGCGCCGCGCGCTGGCGGGGCGGCAGGTTCTGAAGGGCGCCGATGAACGCCAGCTCGACCGCCTCCCTGGCCTCGTAGCGGGCCTCCGGCCCGGGGGAGCGGTCCGGGATGTCCTCCAGGAGGACGTCCGGGTAGGGCTCGAGCCAGAGCGGCTCGCTCCGGCGGGCGGGCCCGGGCGGCTCAACCATGGCCTGTACCTCCCGTGGGCGGCGCGCCCTGTCGCGCAGCGCGTTCAGGCAGCGGTTCGTCGCGATCCGGTAAAGCCACGCGCGCACCGAGGATCGGCCCTCGAAGGCCTCGAGCCCGCGCCAAGCCGCCAGCAGCGTCTCCTGAACGAGGTCCTCGGCGTCCTGAACGGAGCCGAGGACCCGGTAGCAGTGGACCTGCAGCTCGCGTCGGTGGGGATCGGTGAGCTCTCGAAACGCGTCCTCGTCGCCCGCGCGCGCCCGCCCCAGCGCGGCCTCGCCTAGCACATCGCCCGGCACGAGCTGCTCGCATCGCCTTGTCTCGTCACGGTCATCAACGATAAGGACGCCACCTCCTCCCGGAATGGATCGGCCGTTCCGTTCTGGCCACCGGCGGTGTCTCAACGGGCGAACCCGCCAAGCTGCATTCAACCCACGCAAGACCCAAGGAGGCAACGTGATGACGAACCACAAGGTCGGAACCCGCGAGGAATGGCAGGCCGCACGCGACGAGCTGCTGGCGGAGGAGAAGGAGCTCACCCGCCGCAACGATGAGCTCGCGAAGAAGCGAAGGGAGCTCCCCTGGGTGTCCGTCGAGAAGGAGTACACCTTCGAGACCGAGGCGGGGACCAAGTCCCTTGCTGAGCTCTTCGACGGGCGCTCGCAGCTGCTCATCTACCACTTCATGTTCGGCCCGACGTACGAGGCGGGCTGCCCGGTCTGCTCCTCGATCGCCGACACCATCGATCCGAACGTGGTCCATCTGGCGGCACGAGACGTGACCATGCTGCTCGTCTCGCGCGCGCCGCTCGAGAAGCTCCAGGCCTATAAGAAGCGGATGGCCTGGGGCCTGGACTGGGTCTCAGCGGGAGGCAGCGACTTCAATCGCGACGTGGGATTCACCCACACCGAGGAGGAGCTGCGCCCCTTCCTCGAGGGCGAGATCCCGCCGGCCGTGAAGCAGAACGCCGAGTCTTGTGGGACCGACGTCGCCGCCTACGTCGCGGAGGGACCGGGCCTGAGCGCGTACGCGCTCTCGGACGGGACGGTCTACCGGACGTACGTCACCACTGCGCGGGGACTCGAGCCGGCGATGGCCTACTACGGGCTGCTCGACCGCACGCCGATGGGGCGCAATGAGGACGACTCGCGGCCCTTCTGGCTCCGGCGCCACGACGAGTACTGATGGAGGCGGCGACCTTCAGTCGTACGCCGCCGCGGTCCGGGCCGGTCCAGGTCGGCCTGGTCGCGTCGTGCTCGCTGTCGCGGCCGGGGCGTGGGCGGCGACCGGCGACCGCATGGCCGGGATGGATGCCGGCCCGGGAACCGAGCTCGGCGGCCTCGGCTGGTTCACCGTCGCGTGGGTGACGATGATGGCGGCGATGATGCTCCCGTCGATCGCCCCGGTGGTCCTCGCGCACGCTCGGGTTCAGATCGCGGCCACCCCGGTCTTCGTCGCCGGGTACCTCCTCACGTGGGCGGCCGTCGGCATGCTCGGCTACGCGCTCATCGAGGGGGTGCGGTCGCTGGACCTCGGTGTCCTCGCCTGGGACGAGGCGGGACCGTACGCCGCGGGCGGCGCGATCCTCGCCGCGGCCATCTACCAGCTCAGCCCGCTGAAGAACCGCAGCCTGCGCCGCTGCCGCAACCCGAGCGCGTTCGTCTCCGAGCACTGGCGGCCCGGTCCCGTCGGCGCACTGCGGATGGGGATCGAGCACGGTTGGGTGTGCGTGGCCTCCAGCTGGGCGCTGATGGCCGCGCTGTTCGCACTCGGGGTCATGAGCGTCGGCTGGATGGTGGTCGTCGCCGCGCTGATCGCGATCGAAAGCTCCTGCCGTGGCGGACGGCCGCCACCCGCGCGGTCGCGGTCCTGCTCGCGGTGCTCGGGATCGCCCTCGCCTTCGCACCCGAGGACGTGCCCGGCCTGACGGTTCCGGGCTCATCCCACGACGCCCCCGCGATCGAAGAGATGGGCATGGAGGAGTAGGACCGTCAGATCCCGTGTTCCTCTTCTTCTCCAGCCGTCTCGGCTGCCTGGGCTCCCTGCTGGTATCGGGGATCGTGACGGTCGTCCTCCTGCTCATCCTCGGAGTGCTGTAGGCCGGGCGGGAGTAGCCGCGGCGTATCTGGCTGCCGCCCGACCACGAGTTCGCGGGCATGCACGCCGCGAACGTCGAGCGCGCCCATGCGGCGGGCCTGCGTTGCCGTCCGGTGCGGGAGACGGTCGCCGACACGTGGGCGTGGCTGTCGGCACTCGACGGCCCGGCGCCCCTGCGCGCCGACCTCGACCCGCCGGGGCTGGACCGTGCCCGCGAGCGGGCGGCCCTCGACGCCTGGCACGCCCGAGGCCAGAACCGAGCCCTTGACAGACCATGTGAGTGAGTGCATACTCACTTCCAGCATGACGCCGGCGACCGCTAGCAGACGCAGGCTCTCGACCGCCGAGGAGCGGCGCGGGAGCGTGCTCGGAGCGGCGATCCCGGTGTTCGCCGAGCACGGCTACCACGCGGCCTCGACGATGGAGATCGCCAAGAAGGCGGGGATCTCGCAGGCGTACGTCTTCCGCCTCTTTCCGACCAAGACGGAGCTGTTCGTGGCGGCTTACAACATCGCGAGCGAGCGCATGGCGAACACGTTCCGGGAGGCGGCGGCAGACGCCCGTCGCAGGGGCCAGGAGCCGCTCGAGGTGATGGGCCGGGCCTACGGCGAGCTGCTCGAGCGCGACCGCGATGTGCTGCTGATGCAGCTCCACTCGCAGGTCGCCGCCGCGGGTGAGCCGCTGATCCGCGACGCCGCCCGGCGCTGCTTCGAGACGCTGTACGAGCTGGTCGGCCGCGAGTCTGGCGCAAGCCCGGACGAGCTCAGGGGCTGGTTCGCGCACGGGATGCTCTGCAACGCGATGGCGGCGATCGACGCCGACCGGATCGACGACGAGTGGGCGACGACGCTGACGGGCGAGGACCGCACCGGCGGCTAGGGGACGAGGCTTCGCACGCGGCGGCCGGACCCGGCCGCCTATTTTTTCGGAGAACGATGAGTGATCAATCACACACCAGGAGAGAACCGAGATGAGCTCCCAGATCGGGTCGCGGGGAGCGTGGCTGACGCTCGCCGTCACCGGCATCGCGCTGTTCATGACGGCACTCGACAACCTCGTGGTGGGCGTGGCCCTGCCGTCGATCCGCACCGACCTCGGCGGCTCGATCGAGGCGCTCGAGTGGACCGTGAACGCCTACACGTTGGCCTTCGCCGTGTTGTTGATCACCGGGGCCGCCCTGGGCGACCGCTTCGGCCGCAAGCGCTTGTTCGTGGTCGGGGTGGGTGTCTTCACGGCCGCCAGCGCGCTGGCCGCTCTGGCGCCGTCGATCGAGGCGCTGGTCGCCGCCCGCGCGGTCCAGGGCGTCGGCGCCGCGATCGTCACTCCGCTCACGCTGACGCTGATCAGCGAGGCGTTCGCGCCCGAGAAGCGCGGAGCCGCGCTGGGAATCTGGGGCGGCATCAGCGGCCTCGGCGTGGCGCTCGGCCCGTTCGTGGGCGGAGCGGTCGTGGAGGGCATCGCCTGGCAGTGGATCTTCTGGCTGAACGTGCCGATCGGCCTGGCGCTGATCCCGCTCGCGCGCTACGCGCTCACCGAGTCACACGGGCCGGATCGCGAGCTCGACCTGCGCGGCCTCGCGCTGGCCGGCACCGGCCTGGTCGGGCTGACGTTCGGAGTCATCCGCGGTGAGCAGCTCGGCTGGACGAGCACGACCGTGATGCTGTCGATCGGCGTGGGGCTGGCCCTGCTGGCGGCGTTCGTCCGCTGGGAGCAGCACGCCCCGGCGCCGATGCTCCCGATGCGCTTCTTCCGCTCCCGCGCCTTCAGCGCGACGAACGGCCTGTCGTTCACGATGTTCTTCGGAACCTTCGGAGCGATCTTCCTGCTCTCGCAGTTCTTTCAGACCGCGCAGGGGTACGGCCCGTTGGAGGCCGGCCTGCGCACGCTGCCCTGGACGGCGATGCCGATGGTGGTGGCACCGCTGGCGGGTGTCCTGGGCGCCCGGATCGGGACCCGGCCGCTGATGGCGGCGGGCCTGACACTGCAGGCGATCGGCCTGGCCTGGATCGGGATCGTCTCCGAGCCCTCGACGCAGTTCACCTCGCTGATCGTCCCGTTCGTGCTGGCCGGGACCGGCATGGCGCTGGTCTTCCCGACGGCGGCGGAGACGGTGCTGGCGTCGGTCCGCGCCTCCGAAGCGGGCAAGGCATCAGGCGCAACCAACGCGATCCGCGAGATCGGCGGCGTGATGGGCGTGGCCGTGCTGGCGTCGGTGTTCGCGGCGAACGGCGGGTACGAGAGCCCGCAGGCGTTCACCGACGGGGTCGTGGCGGCGCTGCCGATCGCGGCGGTGGTGCTGGCGGTGGGGGCGGTGCTGGCGCTGCTCACGCCGGGGCGGCGGGTCGCGGGCACCGGCCGGCGGGCGGACGGCGTCGCACCGCCCCGGGTGGCGG
>JBOGYU010000243.1:0-7077 GCA_050696935.1 Solirubrobacteraceae bacterium
TACATCGCCGACATGCGCGCCGAGGGCCGCATCAACAGTGACCGCACCGAGCGCGCCTACCGCGACTGCCTGCGTGCGCACGCCGAAGACGTCAACAACCGCGATCCCCGGACGACCAACCGCGACGACATCAAGACAACGCTGCGCCGATGGGCGAATCCGAACACGCGCGCCACCCGGCACGCGTGCATGGTCAGCTTCTACGACTGGTGCATGGAGGAGGACGTCCGCAAGGACAACCCCGCCCGCCAGGTCCGGCGCGTCAAGCGGCGTCCGGGCAAGGTGTACCGGCCGACGCGCGAGGACGCGATCGCCATGCTCGGCGCGGCCAAGACGACACTCGAGCGCCGCGCGATCTTCCTCGGCATTTGCGCCGGCCCGCGCTCCTACGAGCTGCGGCACCTTCAGCGCCGGCACTTCGAGCGCGACGGGTTCCTGTGGATCAGCCCGGACATAGGCAAGGGCGGCCGCGAGCGTTGGGTGCCGATCCTCGCCGAGCTGCAACCGGTCGTGGACGAGATCCTCGCCAGCGTCGGACCCGACGAATACGTGCTGCCCGGCCAGGTCACCGCCTCACCCGGCCGCAATGATCGGTGGCGCACGATCACTGATCGGCCGATGGGCGCGGTCACGCTCTGGCGCCTGGTTGGCAACGTGGGCCGTCGCGCCGGCATCCGGGCCGAAGTCAGCCCGCACGTGATGCGCCGCGCGTTCGCGGACTACATCGCCCGGTCGGTCGGCCTCTACATGGCGCAGCAGCTGCTCGGCCACGCCGACGTCAGCACCACCCGCGGCTACACGGACGCGCCGACGCTGGACGAGCTGCGCGCCGCCGTCGAGGGATTGCGGATCCGGCCTGCGGGCTACCCCCTCCAGGAGGCCCCCGCAAACCCGCTAGTGGAGACGGTGGGAATCGAACCCACGTCCGCGACCGCGCAAAGGACGGCGTCTACGAGCGTAGCCGGCGCTCTAAGTCTCGCTCTCCCGTCGCCATCGCCGGCGGGGTCGGGGAGAGCCAGCCTCGAATATGTCCCCCGGTCGGCTGAGGCGGGCCTTCCGGGGTGAGCCTGCTATCTGACTCGGCCTGGCCCGTCGCAGGCTCCGGGGGCCGAGACTCCGGTCCTAGTTTCGGCTAGGCGCGGAGCGCAAACTCGTGAGAGTCCGCACTTATGGTTTTCCCGGGGTTTTACGAGGCCTCCGGGACCTCGACTCGCAACCGCCCCCGCGAACCGACCACGTCGAAGCCAGTCGTCCCCAGGGGCTATGTACCGTGCCCATTGTAGGGGTTGCCCTGCCGAGTGATCGAGCGAGGAGGAGCTGGATGCGGACCTTCGACGTGGTGGTGATCGGAGCCGGGCCGGCGGGGGAGGTCGCGGCCGGGCGCCTCGGGGAGGCCGGGCTGAACGTCGCGATCGTCGAGGATCGCCTCGTCGGCGGCGAGTGCTCGTACTGGGCGTGCATGCCGTCCAAGGCGCTACTGCGGCCGTACGAGGCGCTCGCAGAGGCGCGGCGGATCCCGGGAGCCGCGCAGGCGGCGACCGGGACGCTGGACGTCCAGGCGGTGCTCGACCGCCGTGACGATGTCGTCCACGACCTCGACGACGCGGTGCAGCTGCCGTGGCTCGAGGACCGCGGCGTGGCGCTCGTGCGCGGCGCCGGCCGGCTGGCCGGCGAGCGGCGCGTGCAGGTGGGCGACGAGGTGCTGGAGGCCACCCGCGCGGTGATACTCGCCGGCGGGTCGCTCCCCGCGATGCCGCCGATCGCAGGGCTCGACGCGATCGACGGCGCGTGGACCAACCGCGAGGCCACCACCGCGAAGGCGATCCCGGATCGCCTCGTGATCATGGGCGGCGGCGTCGTGGGCGTGGAGATGGCGCAGGCCTTCCAGACGCTCGGCTCGCAGGTCACGCTGATCGAGGGCGAGCGGCGCCTGCTGCCGCGCGAGGAGGAGTACGCCTGCGCGCAGGTGACCGAGGCGCTCGCTGAGTACGGGGTCGACATCCGCACGGGCCAGAAGGCGTCGCGCGTGGAGCAGCGCGACGGCGCGGTGGTGGTGGGCACCGAGGACGGCGGTACCGCGGAGGGCGACGTCCTGCTCGTCGCGCTCGGCCGCAAGCCGCAGACGAAGGAGCTCGGCCTCGAGGACCTGGGGATCGCCGCGGACCGGCCGGTGGAGGTCGACGCGCGGATGCAGGTCGCCGGCCACGAGTGGCTGTACGCGGTCGGCGACGTCAACGGCCGCGCGCTGTTCACGCACATGGGCAAGTACCAGGCGGGCGTCGCCGCCGATCACATCCTGGGCCGCGACACGGCCATCGCGCACGGCGCCGACGGCTCGCTCAGCCCGCGCGTGATCTTCACCGAGCCCCAAGTGGCCGCCGTCGGCCACACGACCGACACCGCGCGCGAGGCCGGCCTGGAGGTCGAGGTGGTGGAGACGTCCACATCCGGCAACGCCGGGGGATCGTTCTACGGCCGCAACGCCGCCGGCACCGCCCGCGTGCTGATCGACCGGGAGCGACGCGTCATCGTCGGCGCGACGATCACCGGCGCCGAGGTCGCCGACATGCTCCACGCGGCGACGATCGCGATCGTGGGAGAGGTCCCGCTCGACCGCCTCCGTCACGCCGTCCCCTGCTTCCCCACCCGCAGCGAGATCTGGTTGGCCCTGACGAAGTAGAGGGGCGCAAACGATGTGGATGCCCGGCGGGGCAACAAAATGACGCGAAGGAAGCCGCTTGAGGAGCCCTCCACTCCGGCGAGCCGGTGTGGACTGGGCGGCGGGCCTCTCACCTCAATGGCCTCGCTCTTCGCGACAACCTCCGCGTCGAGAGGGAACTTATGGGGGCCGCCGCCGGGGCGCAAGGGGGGCCGGGACGTTCATTCCGCAATCTGCGTGATTTCGCGCCACAGCGCCGATTGCGGGCATAAGAAAACGCGGAGGGAGCCGCTCGAGGAGCCCTTCGCGCCGGTGCCGAAGCAGACCGTCGCGGAATGGGCGGCGGGCCTCTCACCTCAGCGGCCTCGCTCTTTGCGTCTCAACCTCCGCGTTTCGCGGTCGAACCTAGCCCGCCCCCGCGCCGCCGCGCAAGGGCCGCCGCACGGCGGTTGCCGCAATCTGCGGCGAAATCCGCGGCGTGCGCTGGGTGAGGAGCACGCCGGAGACGACCAGGACGGCGGCGGCGATCGTGCGGGCGGTGAGCGGCTCGCCGAGCAGCAGCGCCGCAAACCCGAGGCCGAACACCGGCACGAGGAGCGAGAACGGCGCCACCGTGCCGGCGGAGTAGGTATGGAGCAGGTGCGCCCACAGCGCCCAGCCGACGGTCGTGGCCGCGAACGCGATGTAGGCGACGGCCAGGATGCCGCCGAGGTCGACGCCCGCGAGCGCGTCGGCGACCCGGCCGGGCCCCTCGAAGGCCAGCGACAGCGCGAGCAGCGGCAGCGGCGGCACCACGCAGATCCACGTCATGAACCGCAGCGGATCCGGCGGCGCGGCGGCCTTGATTGCGATGTTCGCCACCCCCCACGCTGCCGCGGCGCCGATCACGAGCGCGAACCCGGCGGGCGTCGCGATGCCGTCGAGCCCGCTCGCCACGAGCGCCAGGCCCGCCGTCGCGAGCGCCAGGCCGGCCGCCTGGGCGGCATGCGGACGCTCCCTTAGCAGCACGGCCGCGAAGCCGACGGTGAAGAACGCCTGCACCTGGAGCACGAGCGAGGCCAGGCCGGCGGGCATGCCGACGTCCATGCCCACGAACAGCAGCGAGAACTTCACCACGCCGATCCCCGCGCCGACCGCCAGCACCCACCGCCACGGCACGCCCGGCCGCCCGCGCAGCAGGAGCAGCGGCAGCGCGGCGAGCGCGTAGCGCAGCGCCGACAGGAGCAGCGGCGGGAAGTCCTCGAGCCCCACCTCGATCACCACGAAGTTCAGGCCCCACACGGCCGCGACGAGGACCGCGAGTGCGACGTGGAACGGCCTCACCGGACCGCCACCGGGACCGCGCGGGCGGTGTGGACGGGGCGCATGACGTTCATGGTGGCGGCGCGCGAGCGCAAGTTCCAGTTGCGATTTCTTCGCGAGAACGTAAGGTGAGCTTTCGCATGCTCGACGTCCGCCGCCTCCGCGTCCTGCGCGAGCTCGCCGCCCGCGGGACGGTCGCCGCCACCGCCGACGCGCTCGGCTACACGGCCCCCGCGGTCTCGCAGCAGCTCGCCGCGCTGGAGCGCGAGGCCGGCGTGGCGCTGCTGGAGCGCAACGGCCGCCGGCGCCGGCTCACCCCCGCCGGCGAGGAGCTCGTGGCCCGCACGGAGGGCATCCTGCGCGAGCTCGAGGCGGCCGAGGCCGCGCTCGCCCGCACCACCACGCACGTCGCCGGCGTCCTGCGCTGCGGCGCGTTCGCGAGCGCCCATCGCGCGCTGCTCCCGCCGGCGATCGCGGCGCTCGCCGGCCGCCACCCCGACCTGCGGGTCAGCACCCGCGAGCTCGAGCCCGAGGAGAGCCTGCCCGCGCTCAAGCTCGGCGAGCTGGACCTCGCGATCGCCCAGGAGCACGCGTTCGGCCCCACGCCGGACGACCCGGCGCTCGAGCGCACCGACCTGCTCGAGGACCCCCTGCGCGTGGCGCTGCCCGCCGGCCACCGGCTCGCCACCAACCCGAGCATCGAACTCGCCGCGCTCGCAACCGAGCCGTGGATCGCCGGCCGCGACGGCTCGTTCTGCCACGACGTCGTGCTCCTCGCCGCCCGCGCGGCCGGCTTCGAGCCGAAGCTCGCCCACATCACGAACGAGTTCTCCGTCGCCTACGCGCTGGTGGCGGCGAGCGCCGCCGTCGCGCTCGTCCCGGAGCTGGCCGGCCCGCCGCCGCCCGGCGTCGTCGTGCGCCCCGTCCAGGGCCGGTCCCTCAGCCGCCACATCTACGCCGCCGTCCGCGCCGGGAGCAGCGCGCGCCCCGCGGTCGCCGCACTGCTCCAGGCGCTCGCACACCCCCTGCCACACTGAGAAGGACGATGGACCCGCGCACGCAGTGGCTGCCGCCCGGCCCGCAGCCCCTCACCGACCCCCCAGCGCCGCCCCGCGCCCAGAGCGCATTCCGGCGCGCACTCGGTCCGCTGCTCGTCGCCGGCGCGCTCCTCCTCAAGTTCGGCAAGGGCGCCCTGCTGCTGATCCCCAAGCTCAAGGTCCTGACGACCGCGAGCTCGATGCTCCTCTCGATCGCCGCCTACTCGCTCATCTGGGGCTGGCGGTTCGCCGCGGGCTTCGTCGCGCTCCTGTTCGTGCACGAGATGGGCCACGTGATCCAGATGCGGCACGAGGGCGTCAAGCCGAGCTGGATGGTGTTCGTGCCGTTCCTCGGCGCGGCCGTCGGCGCGCGCTCGCTGGGCGGGAGCGCACTCGCGGAGGCGCGGATCGGCCTCGCCGGCCCCATCCTGGGCTCGCTCGCCACCGCCGCGCTGCTCCCCGTCGCCGCCGCCACGGGCGACGACTACTGGAAGGCGCTCGCCTTCGTCGGCTTCTTCCTGAACCTGTTCAACCTGCTGCCGATCGTCCCGCTGGACGGGGGCCGCGCGATGGCGGCGATGGCGCCGTGGATGTGGTTCGTCGGCTTCGGCGTCACCGTCACGCTGATGTTCCTGTGGCCGAACCCGATCCTGATCCTGATCGTGCTGCTCGGCGGGCTCGAGCTGTGGCGGCGGTGGAAGAGCCGCCGCCACGGGATGGACGGCAACGCCCGCTACTACCGGGTCCGCCCGGCGCACCGGCTCGCGGTCGGCGCCGTCTACGTGGGGCTGATCGTGCTGTTGGCGGTCGGGATGAACGCGACGTTCATCGACCGGAGCGATCGGCTGTAAGCACGGACTCGAGCAGGCCGGGGAAGCGGCCGTCGAGGTCACTGCGCCGGAGCCGGTTCACCACGGCGGTCCCCTCGGCGAACTGCTCGATCACTCCGCTCTCCCGCAGCACGCGGAAATGGTGCGTGAGCGTCGACTTGGTGACCGGGAGCTCGAACGCGCCGCAGCGCATCTCGCAGCTCCCGTCGGCCAGCGTGCGGACGATCCGCAGGCGCACCGGGTCGGCGAGCGCGTGCAGCACGTCCGTCAGCTCGAGCGCCGTCGCGGGCGGGTGGTGCAGCGTGCGTGACATGGTTCGATTGTACGACGATCTTCCGACTCTGGTACGTCCTCGTACTTTCGGATCAGAGGAAAGGACTCTCGTTGACCCTCACCCCCACCCCACCCCCGCCCCCGAAGCAGCCCCCGTTCAGGCGCGTCGTCGTGTTCGGCGACCTCAGCGGGCGCGGATAGCCCGCTCCATCTCGCGCTTCATCTCGCGCTCCTTGATGGCCTGGCGCTTGTCCCCCACGTCCTTGCCGCGCGCGAGGGCGATCTCCACCTTCGCGCGCCCGTTCGAGAAGTAGATGCGCGTGGGGACGAGCGTCAGGCCCTTCTCCTTCGTCTTGCCGATCAGCCGCTCGATCTCCCGCCGGTGCATGAGCAGCTTGCGGGAGCGATCGGGCTCGTGGTTCTCGCGCGACGCCGGCGCGTACGGCGGGATGTGGACGTTGTGCAGCCACACCTCGCCGTCCTGCAGGCTCGCGTAGCCGTCCTTGATCGTCGCCTTGCCGCCGCGCAGCGACTTGACCTCGGTGCCGGTCAGCACGAGGCCCGCCTCCCACCTGTCCAGCAGGTGGTAGCGGTGCCTCGCTTGGCGGTTGGTGGCGATATCGGGCATGTAATCAAGGCGCTCGCACGAGCTTGCGAGTGCGAGTAAGCCGCATTCCCTATCAGGTTAGTAGGATTTAGGGCGTTGTTCTCGTTCCCCAATCCTGTCAATGAGAAGGCTGCCCGTGTGGTCGCGGGCGTCGTCGCCGTCACCGCGCTGGTCACGCTGGCGACCTCGGCGTACTGGCTGCTCGCCCCGCTCGCGTACGGCTTCTGGGCCCGCGTGCTGACCGGGCCCACCCTGAGCCCGCTCGGGCGCTTCGCCACCGCCGTCGCCGCGCCGCGGCTGGGCCCGCCGAAGTACGTCCCCGGCCCGCCGAAGCGCTTCGCGCAGGGCATGGGCGCCGCGATCACGACC
>JBOGYU010000244.1:0-7049 GCA_050696935.1 Solirubrobacteraceae bacterium
GATGCCCCAGCTGCTCGGCGATCACGTGCGGCGGCAGGCCGAGGACGTTCAGGCCGTACCACGCGAAGTAGTGACGCGTTGCGTCATAGAGCCGCACGTCGCCGAGCTGCGCGGCGCAGCGGACGCGGTTCCAGTGATGCGAGCGGGTGCTCGGGGTGTAGTGGTGGCCGCGAATCGTGAGGAATGCCCACCGCGCGTCGTGGTCGCGCGGGCATGTCTGGATCACCTGCCTCGCCTCGTCGACCAGGGCAGCGGTGTACGGCCCGTACTTCGGCTCGGTGTAGGCCTGCACCCTGGCGTTCCACTGGCGGCGTACGTGGATCTCGCCAGCGACGACGTCGATGTCCTCGAGCTTGAGCGCGTCGAGCTCCGACGGGCGTAGCGCGGTCAGGCACCCGAACCGCAGATAGGCGGCGAAGCTCGGCGGCGTGAGGAGCCGCGCCTGCTCATCGAGCATGTTCCGGGCCTGCTCATCGAGCCGCCACGTCGCTCGCCGACGCTTGCGCAGCCCAAGCGCCGCCCAGGGGTTGTGACTCACGATCCGGCCTGCGCGGGCGCTCATCGCGTCGTTCCACATCGCCCGCAATGCCGGCGCGGTGTAGTTGTGCCGGCCGCCGGCGAGCCATTCGCCGACGATCCGATCATCTACCTGGGCGAGCGGAACGTCGCCGTAGCGGCGCGCGAACCCCTTCGTCCGTTCCGCGTTGGTCGCGTTCGTGGAGGCACGTGGACGAGCGAACAGGGGATCCCTGATCCAGCGCTCTCGGAACTGCGACACGGTCATCTCGTGCCGGGCGGCCCCGAGGTGGACCCGCGCCTGCTCGCGGGCGGCCTTGACCTCCTTCTTAGTCCTGAACGTGCCCGGCCCTCCGAGCAGCTTCGAGACGCTCACGTTCGTGCGGGTGACGGGGTCGTAGACCTGGGCCCGCCAGCGCCCGGACGGCAGCCGGGTCACGCTCATGAGGCGGCCTTTCGAGCCTGCGCCCACGCCAGTGCCGTGGACACCTGAAAGCGCCGAGAGCGGAGACCCCACGTCTCCGATGGCATCCCGACGCGGACCATCCGGTCGATCGCCACGCTGACCCCCATGATCGCTGCAAGCTGCTTGCGATCCACGTAGGGCTCAGACGCGGAAACTCACCCCTGTGTAGATGGATCCGTATGAGCGTCGGACTCGGCGAACGGCACTGTCACGACGCTCAAGCCGCTCAGGGATCGACGCGGGCAAAGACATTCACGATCCGTCGGACCGCGGCGCCGCCCTAGCGGCTTGACGTTCAGAAGCAGGCGTCGACCCTTTCATTCACCCGCGGCCGAGGAGCCCACAATCAATCCTGAGAACGCACGAGCCTTCGAGCGCCTCGTCAGCCTGCGCAGCGGCGACTACGCGGAGCTTCTCATGCGCGGCGAGGTCATCCTGCGCAGCGCTGATCCAGAGGGCTGGCGGAGACAGATGCGAAACCGAGCGCGTCTTGACCGGCTGCGCATCCGCACGGGCAGTCCGGCCGAGATCCCAGCTTGGTTTGGGCCATGCGGCTACGCGACGACGACGGCGACCCAGACGACGACCAGGCGTTCCACAAGACGCTGTCCTACCAGGCCCATGTCGAAGCGCTCGCGCGAGCGAGAGCTCACACGTTCGACCGTTGGATCGTCAACCACGAAGGCCGCGCGGCCGGCCGATGCGAGACCTGCGGCGCCCGCGCCTTCGTCGACACGACCGGCGACATGCCGATCGTCGACGGCGAAGTCCTCGACGAACACTGTCCGGGCTTCTGGTCGCCGCCCGATGTGGTGAAATCATAAGGCCGTCCAGCGCAGAGGTGGTCGTGCCGTCGGGGCGGCGCGTTCGCCGAGGCCGACCTTCCGGCGGGCTCGTTCTCGTTCCTCGCCGGCGAGCAGGAGGCCGGCCGCCGCCTGACCGAGAGCCCCGACGTCGACATGGTCACGTTCACGGGCTCTAACGCGGTCGGCGCGAGCGTCATGCGCCAAGCCGCGGGCAACTTCAAGCGGCTCGTGCTCGAGCTGGGCGGCAAGAGCCCCAACCTCGTCCTCCCGGGTGCCGACGTCGAGGCCGCGGCCGCACCGTCGGCGCTGCGCTTCCTCCGCAACGCCGGCCAGGCGTGCGGCGCGACCACCCGGACATTCGTGTCGCGCGCGGACTACGACCGCTACGTCACCGCCACGCAGGCGGTGTTCGACTCCGTCCACGTCGGGGACCCGTGGGACGAGTGCACGGTCGTGGGCCCACTCATCAGTGCCGAGCACCGGGCGCGCGTGGAGGGATACGTCGAGCGTGCGCTGGCCGGCGGCGGCGTCGTCGAGGCCGGCGGCGGGCGGCCGCCGCTCGCTCACGGCTACTTCATGAGCCCCGCGCTCGTCGGCTGCGTCGCCAACGGCTCGGAGATCGCGCGGGACGAGCTGTTCGGCCCGGTCGGCGTGGTCATCGCCTACGACGACGTCGACGCCGCGGTCGCGATGGCCAACGACTCGCGCTACGGGCTCAACGCCAACGTGTGGGGCCCGCCCTCGCAGGCCCTTCGGGTGGCCCGCCGGATCCGCTCGGGCACCGTGACGGTCAACGGCGGCGGCGGCCTGCGCCCCGACGCGCCGTTCGGGGGCTACCGCGAAAGCGGCATCGGCCGCCAGGCGGGCGAGGAGGGCTTCCTCGAGTTCTTCGAGATCAAGCAGCTCCAGTGGCCGGCGGGTGATCGGTGATCGCCGGTATCCGTGAGCTGCTCGCGGAGGGACGGGTCGACCTGGTGACGGCGCGCCTCGGGGCGCCGTTCGAGCTCAGCGGGCTCGTCACCCAGGGTGACCGGCGCGGCCGGACGATCGGCTTCCCGACGGCCAACATCGTGCCCGGGCCGGCGACGCCCGTCCCGTCCGCCGGCGTCTATGCGGGCGCGGCCCTCGACCGGCCGGCCGCGATCAGCGTCGGCGTGCGGCCGACGTTCGGGCGCGCGGGTGAGCTCCGCGTCGAGGTCCACGTACTCGACTTCGCCGGCGACCTCTACGGAACGCGCCTGACCGTCGCCTTCCTTGCTCGCCTCCGCGACGAGCGCCGCTTCGCCGGGCCGGACGCGCTCGCGCAGCAGCTGCTGCGCACGTCGACGCCGCGCGACGCATCTTCGACCTCGGCCGGACGACGCCAGACGGTCGGGAACCGGCCTGAGCTCCTCGCCTCACACGCAAAGAGGAACAGGTCAGCCGGGTGCTTGTCGGCCAGCGAAGTGCTCGACATTGCGATCCGCCCGTCCTCGATCCGGTAGACCAGCCCCCAGCGCATGTCCAACGCGGCGGCCCTCTTACCGGCAACCGCCTACTTGCAGGGATCGACCAGAGGAAGGTGAGCGACGGGATTCGAACCCGCGACCGCCGGGACCACAACCCGGCTCGGTGAGGTGCTACTCGGCTGGATTCGGCTCTACAGCGTCGTTTGAGTGGTCGTCAGTTGTGCTCAATTGCCCTCACTTTGGACCCCGAATCGGACCCCGTCGTAGGTCGGCTCATCATCGCTCAAGCCGCCAAGAAGCCGACGCGGACCGTCCTCACTCCAACGGGTCACACGAGACCAACCTGCGACCAGCCGGCCCCAGCCAGGGAGACTCCGTGGTCCTGACGCGCACGGCCGCGGGCCACGCTCAGCCCAGGTCTTCCTCGTCGCCCTCGTCCCAGTGCATCTCCGCGAGGACTTCCCGGAACGACTCGTCGTCGTACTCGACGCGGGCGAGGTCGGGCTCGAACCAGTCGGTCTCGGGATCGAGCCCTTCGGAGAACCTCATGGCCGTGACGAGGAACTGCTCGGCGCCTTCCCCGGTGAAGCCTGAGGATTGCGTCGGCGGTGGTTCCGTCCGAGGGGCCGACTACCGTAGGGCCAACATGTACATCAAGCGTCACGCCGTGGTGCGGGGCCGCAAGCGCTACGTGTATCTGCGGCTGGTGCAGGCCTATCGCGATCAGCAGGGGCGCGTGCGCCATCGTGTGCTGCGCACGCTGGGGCGCGAGGATGAGCTCAAGGCGTCGGGCCAACTCGAGCAGCTGATGGGGTCGTTCGCCAGGCTCGATCCGCCGCTTGTGGGGGTGCGTCGCGAGGTCGGCCCGCTGCTGTTGGCGGCGCACTTCATCGGCGAGCTGGATCTGATCGGCACGATCGATCGGGCGCTGCCGCAGCGCGGGCGTTCCAGCTGAGCGCCGGCGAGGTCGCGGCGGCGCTGATCGCCAGCCGGCTGTGCTCGCCCTCGCCGCTGTATGACGTCGCCGGGTGGGCGTCGGGAGCGGCCGTGCAGGAGCTGTTGGGGATCCCGCCGGCGCTGCTCAACGACGACCGGCTGGGGCGCGGGTTGGAGGCGCTGGCGGTCTACGCCGAGCCGTTGCGCGGCGCGCTGGCCGCCAGGGCGATCGAGCGCTTCGGCATCGACGCCGGCCGCCTGCACGTCGATCTGACCACGCTGCGGGTCGCCGGCGCCTACGAGCACTCCGCGCTGGTGGCCAAGGGCTGGGGGCCCGACCGCCACGTCGCGCGTCAGGTCCGCGCGCTGCAGGCCACCAGCGCCTGCGGCGTGTCGCTGTACGTGCGCCCGGACCCCGGCAACGCGGCCGAGGTCGCGCTGATCGGCGCCTCGCTGGAGCGCCTGCAACAGCTCGCCGGGCCGGCCGGACTGGTCGTATGCGACGCCGCCTGCGGCTACCCCAAGACGCTCGCGCAGATCGCGCGCGCGGGCCTGTCCTTCATCGTGCCGCTGCGCGCCAGCACGGGCTTCCGCGAGCGCTTTCTCGCCGACGTCGACCACGCCGCACTGCGACCGCTGCGCTACGTCGCCGAGCGCCAGCAAGACCTGCCCCCGGCGCGACGCACGCGCTACCGCGGCGCGCTGCGCGACTGGCAGTTCACCGACCCCGAGACCGGCCAGCCGCTTGCGCTGCGCGTCGCCTACATCCACTCCTCAGAGGAGGCGCGCGAGGTCGCGGCCGCCCGCGAGCGCGCGCTGACCCGGGCCGAGGACGCGCTCGTGCGCGTCCAGCGCGGGCTCGGCGGGCGCTACTACAAGACCCGCCGCCAAGTCGACGCCCGCGTCGCCAAGATCCTCACCGGCCAAGTCGAGGGCCTCATCAACGTCACGACCGCCACCCGCGGCGGGCGCCCCACGCTGACCTTCAGCCGCGACGAGCAGGCGATCGCCCAAGCCGCCCGCACCGACGGCATCTACGCGCTGGCGACCAACCTCCCCGGACGCCTGTCCGCCGAGCGCGTGCTGCGCCTCTACAAGGGCCAGCAGATCGTCGAACGCCGCCACCGCGACTACAAGCAGACGCTCAAGGTCCGCCCGATCTTCCTCCACAACGACGACCGCATCTACGCGCTCACCAGCCTCGTCGGGATCGCGCTGCTGATCTTCGGGCTGATCGAGTCCCAACTACGCCAAGCACTCGGCGACGACGAGCAGGTCCCCGGCCTGCTGCCCGAAGGCCGCGCCGCCAAGCCCACCGGCCGCAACATCCTCACCACCTTCCAAGGCCTCGGCCTCACCTACACCCCCCACGGCATCCGCCTGGACCGCCTCACCCACACCCAGCGGCGCATCCTCGACACGCTCGAGATCCAGCCAGCCTGGCCCGAGCAAGACCGGTAGCGCCCCCCAACTGCGGAAAATGCGGGCTAGCGCCACCGTGGCGCCAGCCGCCCGGCTTGCGTCGCGCCGCCGCGGCGCTGCCACAAGGAAGCAGCGATGGCCGTGCCACCCGTCGGTCGCTCCCGTGCCGGCGCCAGCGCCTCTCGAGCCCCTCCCCCGGCCGGATGTCACCCAGACCCATGACCGTGCCGATCGCGATGAGGTCGGAGCGGAGGATCCGCCCGACCAGCGGCGGGATACGTTCGAGCGCGTCGTCATGACTCGAAGAGTTGTCCAGTTCGGTCATCGAAGGCGCCGGGACGGTCGATTGAGTCGAAGTGCCCCGCGTATGGCGACGCGATCGACCCTGCGGCCCTAGCCGGCCGCTGACGGCGTATTGGCAGTGCGTTCTCGTTGCGACGTGCGCGGTCGCGGTGCTGCCGGTGCTGGTCGTGTCGGCGATCCAGGGGATGGGAGTCCTCCGCTCGACGCTGGCCTCCGTCGCCGCGGCGGCGGCGCTCTCGGTGGGTGCATCGCTGATGGGCTCGGCGCTCTGGGCGCGACGCCCGGGATCGCGGGACGTCGTCTTCGCGGATCTGATGCTCTGGGGCTGGATCGGCCGGTTGCGTACCGAGAGGCGCCTCGCCGACGCGAGGCAGCTGCTCGGGGACCGGGCGAAGCTCAGCCCGAGCCGGCAGGCTGAGGTGTTGGAGCGGCTCACGACCGCGCTCGAGGCACGCGACCCATATACGCACGGTCATTCCAAGCGCGTCACCCGTCACGCGGAGGCGATCGCACGCAGAATGGGGCTCACTCGGGCGCAGGTGGCCAGGGTTCGTGCCGCGGCCGCGGTACACGACGTGGGCAAGATCAAGACGCCGCGGGACGTCCTCAACAAGCCGGGGAGGCTGACCGACGAGGAGTTCGCCGCGATCAAGCTCCACCCGGTCGATGGAGCGGAGCTGGTGGCGGGCATGGGCGATCCCGAATTGACCGCGATGGTCCGCCATCACCACGAGCGGCTCGACGGACGCGGCTACCCGGACGCCCTGCGGGCGGCCGAGATCCCGCTCGGGGCGCGCATCATCGCCGTGGCGGACACCTTCGACGCGATCACTTCGACGCGCCCCTACCGCGCCGGCGGCAAGCACAAGATGGCGCTCGACATCCTGAGGAGGGAGTCGGGCTCCCAGCTCGATCCGGCTGCCGTTGCCGCGTTCCTGAGCTACTACTCGGGCCGAAGGTCGGTTGCGGGGTGGAGCCTGCTCGTCACAGAGCCGCCGCGCTTCCTCGCGTGGCTGCTCGGCTGGCTTCAAGGCGCGGCCGCGGCACCCGTGGTGAAGGGGGTTGTCGCCGCTGGCGCCACCGCAGTCATCGGCGGCACGCTGGCAAATCCTCCGGCGCCGGAGGCCGGCGTCCGCTCGAGCAGCCCGGCGG
>JBOGYU010000245.1:0-7026 GCA_050696935.1 Solirubrobacteraceae bacterium
CTGCTCGGCCGGGCGGCCCTCGGCCATGGCGGGACGGCGGTCGTCATCGCCGCCGCCGATCCCACAGCCGTGCGCCTGCTCGAGGAGGCGCTGGCGGCCGGGCCGGCCGGTGATCCGGCGACGTCCGCACGGCTGCTCGCACGGCTCTCCGTCGAGCTGTACTACTCGGACCCCGCTCGTGCCCGCGACCTGAGTGCCCTCGCCGTGGAGCGGGCGCGGCGCGCGGACGACGCCGGCGCTCTCGCGGCTGCGCTGAACGCCCACCGCGTCGCGCTGTGGTCCCCGCACCACGCCGACGAGAGACTGGCCGTTGCCGGCGACATGATCGCCGCGGCCGAAGCGGCCGGCGATCGCGAGGCGGTGCTGCAGGGGCGCAACTGGCGCGTGGTCGACCTGCTCGAGCTCGGCCGCGTCCGGGACGCGGCCGCGGAGGTCGACGCCTACGAGGCCCTCGCCGACGCGGTCGCCCTCCCGCACTTTCGCTGGTACGTGCCGCTGTGGCGCGCCACGCTCGCGCTGCTGGCCGGCCGCTGGGGCGATGCCCACCAGCTGACGGAGCGGGCGCTCGCACTCGCACGCCAGGCCGACGACCCGAACGGCCCCCTCTTCGTCGGGATCCAGCGCGCGCTCGGCCTCTACGCCCAGCGGCGCGTCGGCGAGCTGGGCCGCGCGCGGATCGTTGAGGGCGCTGCGGCGTCGCCCGCCGCCGCCGAGTGGCTCGTCTACCTGGCGCTGATCGACGCCGAGACCGGGGCGACGGAGGACGCGCGCCGGCTGGTCTCCGAGCTCGCCCGAGACGGCTGCAGCGCCCTGGCGATGGACGCCAACTGGCACGGCGCCTGCGTCCTGGCCGAAGCCGCCGTGCTCGTGGGCGACCGCGAGGCGGGCGCGGCGCTGTACGCCCTGCTCGAGCCGCACGCGCGGCTGTTCCCGGTCATCGCCCGTGCGGTCGCATGCCTCGGGTCCAACGAGTACTACGTCGGGCGCCTCGCCGGCCTCCTCGGGCGCCACGACGAGGCCGTGGCCCGGCTGCGCCGCGCGGTGGCCGAGAACGACCGCGCCGGCGCCGGACCCCACGCCGCCGTGGCTCTGCTGCGTCTCGGCGAGACCCTCGCCCATGGCGGGGAGCAGGAATCGGCGCGGGACGTCCTGCAGCAGGCGGCGAGACGGGCGGACGCGCTCGACATGCCGGCGCTGGCGGCAGACGCCGGGCGGCTGCTCGGCGCGACCGTCGCCTGACCTACCGGCACACTTAGACCATGATCGCTCGCATCTGGAAGGGCGCCGTGCGGAGGCCGGACGGCGACGCCTACGCCGAGTACATCACGGATACGGGGCTCGCCGGCTATGCCGAAACGCCCGGCAACCGGGGAGCGTGGATGCTGCGCCGCGACGTGGGCGAGCGGACGGAGTTCGTCACGTTCACGCTCTGGGAGTCGCTCGACGCGGTGAAGGCATTCGCGGGCGACGACTACGAGACCGCGGTCTTCTACCCCGAGGACGAGCGCTTCCTGGTTGAACGCGACCTCAGGTGCGCGCACTACGAAGTCGACGGAGCGTCGCCGGCCGTCTCGTATAACTGCGGGTCGGGTGGCTGCGTCACGGACGCCTGCGGCGGATATTGGCCTTTGAGATCGAGCGTGTCCACGGCGCCCGTGGCGGCAATCTCGGCGATCAACTGCTCGTCCCAGCCCGGCCGTCGGATCGAGCTTGAACCGCAGGGCAGGGAACAGCTCGAGGCGCTCGCGGATCGGCTCGAACGTCGGGGGGTCGGGCAGGGGCAGCGAGTTGACGAACGTCAGCGGACGCGGCGGGCGCGCGAGCGCGCTCGCCAGCGAGCGCCCGGCTTGGCGCAGCGCCAGGTCGAGTGCGGCGCTTTCGAACGCCCACCGTCGAAACGGCCGCAGCATCGGATGTGGTGGCGGCGTGGGGAACAGCTCGAGCGTCGCGAGGTGCGAGGAGAAGGAATCGATCGTCCAGTCGCCCGAGAGCGCAAGCGTCGGGTGCTCGGCGTCGGTCGGCGTGATGTCCTCGCCGATGCCCTCCTGGCCGCCGCCGAACAGGTGAATGACGCTGGTGTGACGGGTGCGCTGCGGGGTCATCTGCCGGCTGAGCGGCTCGATCGAGTAGGCCTCGACCTGGAGCGGTAGATCGGCAAGCAGCGCGTAGGTCTGCCCGACGTCGCTCATCGGGAGCAGGCGACTGTGGGAATCTCGACGAGCCGCGTGCTCGGGCTGCGTACGGCCTCCTCGTGGTGTCGTGACCGCGGCGGCTTCGGCAGGAGCAGCATGGCCAGGGCGCTGAGGACCGCTACGGCCAGCGCGTACCACAGGCTGTTGGCGAAGGCATGGTCCAAGCCGTCGCCTGACAGCGCGCCGTAGAAGACGACGCCGATCAGCGCGACGCCGATCGCGCCACCGAGTTGCAGTGCGGTGTTCAGGGCGCCCGAGGCCGAGCCGGCGTCGCGTGGGTCGACGCCGGCGAGCACGACGTCCATCAGCGTCGGTGCGACCAGTCCCAGACCCAGCCCTGTTATGACCATGCCCGGCAGGAGCGTCCAGGTCGTGAGCGCCGCGCCGGTGAGGTGGACGGCGAGCAGCAGTCCGGCGATGCCCAGCGCCACGACGAGCGCGCCGCCGAGGGGCAGGAGGCGGCCCAGCCGCGGTGCGAGCGCGACGGATGCTCCCGCTGCGGGCACGCTCGCCAACGAGAGGGGGACGAACGTCAAAGCCGTGTGCAGCGGTGAGAAGCCCAGGCCTTGCAGCGTGATCGCGGTGACGAAGAGCAGAGCGGGAGGGCCCGAGAAGAAGGCAAGCGCGGCCAGCGTGCCGCCCGCGAACGCGCGCTGGCGGAACAGCGAGGGCGGGACGAGCGGCGATGCGCCGCGCAGCTCGCGGCGGCGCTGGTGGACGGCGAACACGCCGAGCGCGGGGATCGAGGCGGCCAGCGCCGCGAGCGTCCAGGCCGGCCAGCCGAGCTGGCGCCCCTCGATGAGCGGGAGGAGCAGCAGCACCAGCGCGACCGTCAAGAGCGCGGCGCCGGCGAGATCGAGTCGCGGCGGCGTCTCGCTTCGTGACTCGCGGACGACGGCGCGCGCGGCGGCGATCGTGGCCAGCCCGAGGGGGACGTTGATCAGGAAGATCGACCGCCAGCCGAACAGATCGACGTTGAGCAGCACGCCGCCGAGCAGCGGCCCCACGACGGTCGCGACGCCGGCGGTGGCTCCGAACAGCCCGAAGGCCTTCGCGCGGTCCTCGGGCGGGAAGCTGGCCGAGATGATCGAGAGGACCTGCGGGATCATCAGTGCCGCGAACCCCCCTTGCGCGACGCGCGCCGCGACCAGTACCGCCGGGGTCGGCGCGAGCCCGCAGAGCGTCGAGGCGGCGGTGAAGCCGGCGAGCCCGATCAGCAGGACGCGCCGCCGCCCGAAGACGTCGCCGAGCCGGCCGCCGGTGATCAGCCCCAAGGCGAACGCGAGGCCGTAGCCGGCGATGATCCACTCGAGCGCGGCTTCGCCTGCCCCGAGGTCGTCTCCGATCACGGGCAGCGCGAGGGTCGCGACGGTCGTGCCGACGAGATCGATCGCCGCGGCGAGCAAGAGCACGCCGAGGGCGATCCAGCGCCGTGGATCTCCGACCTCGTAAGCGACGTTCGCCACTGGAGGCTCTCGGTGTCGTTTCGCGTGTGGCATGGCTGGCCTCCAGGGAGATAGTTGATCTGTACAACGGTAGCATAGGCAACCGTAGCACAGCCTACAGTGGTCTCGGCTATGCTTTCCGCGATGTCGGTCCCGTTTGAGCGGCCACCCACGCTGCTGGCCATGCCCACCTATCTGGCCGCCTGGGTTTCAAAGCGCGCGCGCGCCGACGTGCAGCTCGCGCTGGCCGAGCACGGGCTTGCCACCTCCGACCACGGAGTGCTGGTCGCCTTGGCGGACTTCGGCGCGCTCTCCCAGCAACAGCTCGCCGATCGGCTCGGCGCCGACAAGAGCCACGTGGTCCGGCTCATCGACCAGCTCGAACAGCGCGGACTCGTCACACGGGCACCCGACCCGACCGACCGCCGGCGCCACCGCATCGAGCTCACGCCCGCTGGTCGCAAGCTGGTTCGAGCCGTCACCCCCATCACCGAGGAGGTCGAGGCCGCGCACCTGAAGGCGCTCTCCGCTGCCGAACGACGCACGCTCGCCGCCCTGCTCCAGCGCGTGCTCGAATCTCAGGACCGAGCCCGCGCCGGGCAGCGCCACTAGCAAGGACCGGAGAGCTCCGGCTACGTCACCGACGGCTTCCTGCGCGCGGTGGCCGGCGTGGATGCGGACGCCGCCCTCTCCTACGCCGGCACCGCCGCCGCCCGGGCCAGCCTGGAGGCGGCCAACGAGCACGCCGAGCGGCTCGGGTGACCGCCACACCGACCTTCACGGTGGCCCGCGACGGCGGGCCGGCGCGAACCGCTACCGCGTTCCTGTCGCTCGCGGGCTTTGGCTTCTCGGCCTGGCTGAGCTACGTGGAGCTGGCCAAGCTGCATGCCGTCTGCAGTTGGTGCGTCGGCTCGGCGGTGTGCATGACCCTGCTGGCCGGACTGTCGGTTGCGCGGCTGCTCGCCGCGCCACCGCCCGGCAGCCCCAGACGCTGAACGGCCGACGGCTCACCGCCGGCGACGGCTAGCGCCAGCCGCTGACCGCGCACGCGGGCGCGGCGCCGGTCGGCGGCCCAAGGTCAGCCATGCGCCGACGGCCGCGACCGCCAGCAGCACCAGGCTCGTCCACTGCGCGATCTCCAAGCCGAGCGCCAGATCGGCCGAGTCCGAGCGCACGAAGAACTCCACAAAGCGCCCGGTCGCCAGCAGCGCCAGCACCAGCCACGTCAGCGCCAGCGGCCGCCGCAGGCGCTTGCGCAGCGGCCAGGCGATCGCGAACACGATCGCCCCCAGCAGCACCTCATAGAGGCCGCCGGAGTGGTAAGCCACGTCGGGGCTCGGGGTCAACGCGTCCGGGTGCGTGTTGCGGACGCCGAGAAAGAAATCCGTCGCCGGGCCGTAGTGCTCGCCGTTGATCACGTCGCCGATCCGCCCGACCGCAAGGCCCAGCGGCAGGCCGGCCGCGATCGCATCCAGGTAAGAGATGCTCAGCCGCTGGCGCCAGACGTAGTAGGCGATCCCCAGCCCGGCCGCGATGAAGCCGCCGTAGAACGTGAACCCGACGGTGCCGAACCAGGCGCCCGGGTCGTCGAGCCGGCCATGCTCGAGCAGGTAGAACGCGCGCCCGCCGACGAGCGCGCCGACGACGAGGATCAAGCCAATCGCGTACACGCGCTCGGGGTCCAGGCCGCGCCGGCGGGCGTCGTGCGCGACCGCCAGGCCGCCGACCATGATCCCGACCGCGATCATCAGCCCGTGCCACGCCAGGGTGAGCGGCCCGATCTCGATCGTCGGGTCGATGCCGATCCTAATCACAGACGGAACAGCGACCACCTCTGTCGGACGGTAGCGAGCGCCGGCGCCCGGCTACGTCGCTGAGCGCGCCACGCTCTGCCGTCGCCTCCGACCTTGCCCAGCTCCTCGACCTATACAGGCAGGAGTCCGATGGCTTCTGGTTGCTGCCAGCTCTCCGCGCGGCCGGCGATGAGACGGTGGGATCGCCGTTCGCGTTCCCCGGCGGACTCTGCGAGACCCCGCTACCGGACCACGCCGCACGCCAGCCGGCCGCCGGCGTCGCCCGTGGCCAAGGTCGCCGAGTCGGGCCCGAAGACGTTCTCGGTGTGGGAGTGGTAGCGCTCGGGGATGTTGGCGTAGTTGTCCGCGGCCGCGTGCACGATGATCGCGCTCCCGTCCGCGTCGAACAGGTCCTCCAGCGCGAACCGGTCGGTCTTGAACCGCAGGTCGGCCGTCCCGTCGCCGTTGACCAGCAGCACGGGCATGTCGCCCGCGTGGTCGCCGTGAGTCGTGCCCTCGGGGTTGTAGTGGCCACCGGCCGAGGTAAACGGCGGCACGCACTCCCCGATGGCGTGCACGTGGAACCCGTGGAACCCGGCGGGCAGGTCGTGCGCCACCGCGCGAACGAGAACCTTGCCTTGCTTTTCCTGCGTGAGCTTGACCACGCCCACGGGCTGGCCGGCTTGGTCACGCAGCAGGACCTGACCGTTCCGTTCGCCCGATCCGTTCCGTGCACCCGGGCCCGCGGCGTAGCTGAGTCCCAGCGAGCCAAGGACCAGGGCACCCCCCAGCAGCCCCACGGAGAGAATCACCGGCCTCCTCGAATGTCCCCCCATGAGCGTTCCCCTTGCTCGGACGAACCGGCCCACATGTCGGGGGCCGGAACCGTCGCGCTTCCTACCCGCAGCGGGCGCCGATCCATCGCGGTCCGTCAGGCGGCTGACGAGCCTCGAGGCACACTAGATCGCCGGCGAGCACGTCGGCGACGAGCTGCGCCGCTACGACGCGCTGTTCCGGCTCGAGCACTCCGCGAAGCTCGTGCCGTGGCTGGACACGTGGGCGCAGCTGCAGCGGACCGTCGGCCCGACCGAGCGCCATGACTTCCTGGACCGGTTCATCCGCCGCGTGCAGCGCGATCCGCGCGCGCATCCGGCCGAGCTCGTGTTCCTGCTGGTGGTCTTCAATCCGGTCCGCGGCAGCGCGATCAAGGCGCTGCGCGAGGTGCGCTTTCGCGAGCCGACCGAGTTCAGCGCGATCCCGCGCCAGCGCCGTGAGGAGGCGCGCATGCTCGCCGAGGTCGAGCGCAATGAGCTCGACCGCGCCGCGACCGAGGCGCTGCTGGAGGCGATCGCCCGCTACCCGACCCCGCGGCCCGAGCGGCTATTCCCCTGGATCAAGAACACCGTCGGTCACCGGTTGCTCGACGTCCTGCGTTCCGAGCTGCACGGCCAGAACCCGCGTGGGATCGCCGGCGCCGAGCTCGCCGCGGTGCAGAACACGCTGCACGACCTCGACGAGCTCGAGGCGCCGGCGATGGCCGCCGACTCACCGCAGCGCCGCGAGGTCCGGCGCGTCGCGGTCAGCGCCGACCTGCCG
>JBOGYU010000246.1:0-7013 GCA_050696935.1 Solirubrobacteraceae bacterium
GCGCCTGGGGGCCGGACCAGGCGGCCGCGGCGGTGCCGGCCTGCGCGAGCGCGGCGGCCGCGGTGGCGGGGCGGGGGCCCATCGGGATCGGGGCGGGCGTTCCCGCCTGGCGGCCGTTGTCGCTGCCAGCGGGCGCGGGCGTCACCGCCGTCGGCTGCTCGACGGGCCGGGCCGGGCCGACCGTCCGCGGCTCCGGCTGGCGCAACGCCTCCTCGGCCTGGGCGATCGCGCGGGCCTCGATCTCCTGCGCGCGCTCGGGCGCTCGGCCCGCCCAGTCGCGCAGGCGCTTGAGCTCGCGCGCTTGGGCGAAGTAGAGCAGCGTGAGCACGGCCAGGCCGAGGAACGCGGCGAGTCCGACATACACGCCGTACGTCTCGACCTGGTCCTGGAGCGAGAACGCGAGGAACGGGACCATGAAGCCGAGCGGCAGAGTTTAGGAGGCGACCCGGTCGCCAGCCGTCTCGGGCTCGCCGGCGGCCGGCTCGAGCGGCGGCGCGGGGGCGCGCACGGCCGCCAGCTCGGCCACCTTCGCGGCCAGCGCCGGGGCGTCCCCCTCCAGCACGAGCAGCGTGATCTGGGCGAATGTCTCCTCCACCCAGGCGGGGTCCACCGGCGGGCGCGCCGCGCGCAGGATCTTCGCCGCCGGCGTCGCCTCCGGCTGCTCGTAGGCGTTGAACAGGTCCTCGTTGAGCTTCTCGCCCGGGCGCCGGCCGACGATCTCGATCGCGATGTCGCGCCCCGGCTCCAGGCCGGAGAAGCGGATCATGTCCCGCGCCAGCTCCATGATCGACACAGGCTCGCCCATCTCCAGCACGAACACCTCGCCGCCGCGCGCCAGCGAGCCGGAGCGGATCACGAGCTGCACCGCCTCCGGGATCGTCATGAAGAAGCGCGTCATCGCCGCGTCGGTCACCGTCAGCGGCCCCCCGCTCGCGATCTGGCGCCGGAAGATCGGCACCACCGAGCCCGAGGAGCCGAGCACGTTCCCGAAGCGCACTGACGTGAACGCGGTCTCCGGATAGCGCGCCTCGGCCGCCTCCACCGCCCACTCGGCCAGCGCCTTCGAGGCGCCCATCACCGTGGCCGGCGCCACCGCCTTGTCGGTGGACACCAGGACGAACACCCTCGTGCCGGCGTCGCCGGCCACCAAGGTCATCACGCGGGTGGCGAGCGCGTTGTTGCGCACCGCCTCCACCGGGTTGGCCTCCATCAGGCCGACGTGCTTGTACGCGGCGGCGTGGAAGACGACCGTCGGGCGGTGCTCGGCGAACACCTCCCGCATGCGCTCCTCCTCCTTGCAGTCGGCGAGCATGGCGACGGTGTTGAGCGCGTGGCGGTCCTCCACGAGCTCGCGCTCGATCTCGAACAGGTTGTCCTCCGCGTGGTCGAGCAGGACGAGCCGGCTCGGCCCGACGCGGGCGATCTGGCGGCACAGCTCGGCGCCGATCGAGCCGCCGGCGCCCGTGACCAGGACGCACCGGCCGGTGAGATAGCCGCCGGTCAGCTCGGTCTCCATCCGCACCGGCTCGCGGCCCAGCACGTCCTCCACCCGCACCTCGCGCACCTGGCGCATGACGCGGCCGCCGTCCTGGAGCAGCTCGAACACGGTCGGCAGCGTGCGCACCGGCACGCCGCGCTCGCGGCAGGCGCGCACCACGCGGGCGCGCATGGTGCCCGGGGCGGAGGGGACCGCGATCAGCACCTCGTCGGGCTCGACGTCGTCGAGTACGTGCGGCAGCTCGTTCGTGGTGCCGAGCACCTCGAGCCCGCGGTCGATCCGCGCGCGCTGCTTGCGCGGGTCGTCGTCGACGAACCCCACGGGGCGGTAGCCGAGGTCGGGGTTGCGCAGGATCTCGCGCAGCAGCAGCCGGCCGCCGTCGCCCGCACCGACGATCAGGACCGAGCGCGCGTCGCGCCGGACGCGGAAGCCGCGCAGCGGGCGCTCGTAGAACAGGTGGGTGACGTACCGCACGGCGCCGAGGAACACGAGCAGCAGCAGCCCGAAGAGCACGAGCACGCCGGTCGGGACCGTCACCGCCGCGAACCCCTCGGGCGTGGCGATCAGCTTCGGCTGGACGACCGCGACGTAGCCCACCAGCGCGAACACGGCCACCGCCACGGCCTGCGCGATCTGCATGTACTCGCGCTGGGAGGAGTAGCGCATCCAGTGCCGGTAGAGCCCGAACAGCGCGAACGTGAAGACGCTGCCACAGATCGCGAACGCCATCGTGCGCGCGAACAGGTCCTCGTAGCGGGGCGGGATCCCCCCGTCGAACCGAAGACGGTAGGCCAGGAAGTAGGCCAGCGCGACCAGCCCCGCGTCCAGCGCGACCTGCGGCACCGCGTGGCGATGAACGGGAAAGGCCGCGGAGCGGATCCGGCGGCGCATCCGGAGGAGTCTACGGGGCGCGCGAGACGGGAGTCAGCAGCATGTCGGTCAGGATCTCGGGGTCACGGCGCACGCGAACGCCGCTCGCGGCCGGCCGCTTCTCCAGCACGACCTCGTCGGCCCGCGTGAGCCGCCGCAGCCGGCCCTCGGCGATCAGCGCGTCGTCCACCGCCCCCGGGCGGCCCTCGAAGGTGGTCCATACCGGCGTGCCGAGCGCCACCGCCTCGCGGTTCATGGTGCCGCCGGCGGAGATCACGAGGTCCGCGTACGCCACCAGCGACTGCGCGTCGATCGCCCGCTCGGGCACGATGAAGCCGTCGAGCTCGGCGCGCTGCTCCGGCGTCCGCGGGAGCACCACCGTCTGCGCGCCCCGCAGCCGGTCGAGCACGTCCCCGAACAGCGGGTTCTCGAACCGGTGGTACAGGGACACCGCGGGCGGCGTGCGCACCACCGCGATCGGCCGCTCGCGGTCCAGACCCAGCTCCTCGAGCACGGACGGGTCGGGCTCGAAGTCCGCGAGGTAGTACTCCTCCTTGAGCCCCGGATAGCGGCGCAGCTTGGCCGCGGCCCCGTACGGGGCGAGCCGCTCGGGCGGGATCGCCTCCGGCACCACGACCGCCTGCACGAGCCGGCAGTTCACGTGGTGCTGGGCCTTGGCCCACTCGTAGTCGAACGCTGTCGCGCTCGGGATCCCGAGCAGCCGCGCCGCCACCGCGACGTCATTGGAGCCGTGGCCGAGCGCGATGTCGATCCCGCGCCCGCGCGCCCACCGCACGAGCGCGGCCGAGCGGGAGAGTAGCCCGAGCCCCTTGGCGGCCAGGCGGCCGCCGCGGTGGCGGCCGATCGGCTCGCACGCGAGCCCGTGGCGCTCGCACAGCCCGAGCGTCTGGGCGAAGTCGCGCGCCGTGACGAGCACCTCGGCGCCCCGCCGCTCGAGCGCCCGGATCACCGGGCGCATGACGAGCACGTGCGGGGAGTTAGTGAGGTCGACCCAGACCCGCATCGCGGACGGCGGCCACCACCTCGGCGGCCTGCTCGCGCGAGAGCACCGCGCTCATCGGGATCGCCAGGTGCGTGCGGGCGGCCTCGGCGGTGCCCGGGAGCGCCGCCGCGGGCGCGTACTCGCGCATGGCCGGCTGCTCGTGCGCGGGAACGCGGTAGTAGGCCTTGTGGCCGATTCCCGCCGCGCCCAGCGCGGCCGCCAGCTCGTCGGCCCGGTCGTGCCGGATCACGTACAGGTGCCACGCGGGCTCGCCGAGCGCCCGCGGGAGGCCGGCCAGCTCGCCCAGACCCTCCGCCTCGTAGTGGCCCGCGGCCCGCCGCCGCCCCCGGGCCCACTCGTCCAGGTGCGGCAGCTGGACCCGCAGGATCCCCGCCTGCAGCTCGTCCAGGCGGGAGTTGTGGCCGACCAGCTCGAACGTCTCCTTGTCGCGCGAGCCGTGGAAGCGCAGCATCCGGACGCGGTCGGCGAGCGCGTCGTCGCCGGTCACCACCGCGCCCGCGTCCCCGAACGCGCCGAGGTTCTTGGAGGGGAAGAACGAGAACGTCGCCACCGTGCCGAGCGCGCCCGCGAGGGCGGCGCCGTTGCGCGACCCGGCGGCCTGCGCGGCGTCCTCGACCACCGGCACGCCGAGCGCCTCGATCTCCGCCACCGGCGCGACGTTGCCGAACAGGTGCACGACGATGATCGCCTTCGTGCGCGGCGTCAGCGCCGCCCGCACGGTCTCCGCCGTCACGCAGAACGTCTCCGGGTCGACGTCGCAGAACACAGGCCGGGCGCCGGTCGGCGGGATCGCCTCGGCGCTGGCGTAGAAGGTGAACGACGGGACCACGACCTCGTCGCCCGGGCCGACCCCCAGCGCGCGCAGCGCGAGCGTGATCGCCTCGGTCCCGTTGGCGACGCCGACGACGTGGCGGGCGCCCAGGTAGGCGGCCAGCTCGCTCTCGAACGCCTCCACCTCGGGCCCGAGGATGAAGCGGCTGGAGTCGATCACCTCGGCGACCTTGGCGTCGATTGCCGCGCGCAGGGGTACCAGGGGCGTTCGAGTGTCGAACAGCGGGACGGCCATCGCGCGAGCCAGGGTACTTCGCGCAAGTTCGCAGGCCCGCGGACGTTGACGCCACCAACATCCATCATCCGGGAGGACCCGATGCGAAGAGTCATCGCCGTGTGTGCCGTCGCCGTCTGTGGCGCCCTCGGCGGCGCGAGCCCCGCCGCCGCCGAGCCGGACTGGGCACCGGCCGACTCGGCCACCGTGCACCCCGGCGTGCAGACCGTCACCGCGGGCGGCCAGTGCACCTCCAACTTCGTGTTCTTCGACACATCGGACAACGTGTACATCGGCCAGGTCGCCCACTGCTCGGGGACCGACGGCAACACCGCCACCAACGGCTGCGAGGCCGGGACGCGGCCGACGGGGACGCAGGTGGAGGTCGACGGCGCGAGCCGGCCCGGCACCATCGTCTACTCCTCGTGGGTCACCATGCAGGCGGTCTCCGAGAGCGACGACGACACCTGCCAGTTCAACGACTTCGCGCTGATCGCGCTCGATCCCGCCGACTTCGGGAGCACGAACCCGACGATCCCGTTCTGGGGCGGCCCGACCGGCCTCACCGACACGACCGCGCTCGGCGACAAGGTCCTCTCGTACGGCAACTCCTCGCTGCGGCTGGGCGTGGAGGCGCTGTCGCCCAAGGAGGGCACGAGCCTCGGCCAGAGCGGCGGCGGCTGGACGCACGAGGTCTACACCGTGACGCCCGGCATCCCGGGTGACTCCGGGAGCGCATTCATCGACCGCGACGGCCGGGCCTTCGGCGTGCTGAGCACGCTCCAGATCGCGCCGCTGGCCGGCGCCAACGGCGTGTCGGACGTCTCGCGTGCGCTGGCCTACATGGAGTCGCACGGCGGGCCGGACGTGACGCTGGCGCAGGGTACCGAGCCGTTCACGGGCCCCCTCCTTCCCTAGGGCGAAGCCCGGTCACGGGGGCCACGGACGGCCCCCGTTCTCATCAAGGCGTCGACCCGAGGCGAAGCCGGTGACGAGCCGCTAGGCGAGGCAGGGGAGACGCAGGCAACTCCGCAACGCGTTTGACCGATAGTGATCCCGGGGCATACGCTGCCCTGGGGTCACCATGTTCACTCCGCCTTCCGTCCGCGCTCCCGCCGATGGGCTCATCAGGGAGCAGCGCCTCGACGACGTCCTGCACCACCTCGAGCTGCGCGGCGCGCCCACGGCCAGCGAGCTGGGCCGCCGGATCGACGCGGCGCTGGCCTCCGGCGTGCGCTGGCTGATGATCGATCTCGAGCGGGCGACCGCGGTCTCCGACTCGGTGCTCGTCGCCACCGCCAAGGAGCTGCGGAAGCGGCGCGGAGAGCTGATCCTGGTCTGCGCGGGCGACGACGTGATCGCCGGGCTGGCGCACCACGACGTCGGCGACCGGCCGGCCGTGGCGGCGAACGTGGACCAGGCGCTGATGATCCTCAAGATGCTGCGCCCGAAGACCGAGATCCGCCGCCCGCGCAAGCGCATCACGTCGCTCACGCTCCCGCGCATCGAGCCGCCGGCGACCGCCTGACTGGCCACCTGGCCTGGGCCGTCGCGCCCCCTGACGGCTACCCTGATCGGCTCGTGCCGGTCGTCCTCGCCTCCCTCACCGACCCGATCGTCGAGCTCGCGGTCGACGTGGTCGACGCCATGGGGCTGCCCGGGATCTTCATCCTGATGGTGGCCGAGAGCGCGTGCATCCCGATCCCGTCGGAGACGACGTTCCTGTTCGCGGGCTTCAACGTCTCGCGCGGCGAGTACTCCATGTTCGCTGTGGTCGCGGTGGGCACGGCGGCCAACGTCGTCGGCTCGTGGATCGCCTACGCGGTCGGCTACTTCGGGCGGATAGACATCCTCGAGAAGCACGGGCGCAAGCTGCACGTCAAGCCGTCGCACCTCGCGTGGGCGGATCGCTGGTTCGAGCGCTACGGCGACGCGACGGTGTTCTTCTCGCGGATGCTGCCGATCATCCGCACGTTCATCTCGCTCCCGGCGGGCGTGGCGCGGATGCCGTTCTGGCGCTTCACGGTCCTGACCACTGCCGGCTGCGTCCCGTGGATCTTCATGCTGACCTTCCTCGGCAAGCAGGTGGGCGACCGGTGGGAGCAGTGGAAGGACTACCTGCACTACTTCGACTACGCGGTCGCGGCCTCGATCGTGCTGGGCGGCATCTACCTGTTCGTGCGCTGGCGCCGCCGGCGCAACGGCTCCGCGCAGGCGTCCGGCGAGCCGGCCGCCGATGCCTCGCACTAACGAGCTCGTCGCGCTCGGGCTCCTGCAGGGGCCGGCCGAGCTGCTGCCGGTCTCCTCGTCCGCGCATGTCGGGCTCCTGCTGGGGCGGATGGGGGTGGCCGGCGCGACTCGCAAGGAGGTGGAGGTGGCGCTGCACGCGGGATCGGCGGTGGCGCTGGCTCATCGCGGACCGTTCCGGTGGGGGCTGCTGGCGGCGGCGACCGTCCCGCCCGCGCTCGCGGGACTGCTGCTGGAACGGGTGATCGAATCGCGGCTGGGAACGCCGCCGACGATCGCCGCCGGGCTGCTGGCGGGCGGGGTCGCGATGGTGCTGGCCGACCGGACGC
>JBOGYU010000247.1:0-6998 GCA_050696935.1 Solirubrobacteraceae bacterium
CAGCGCCGTCGTAGGACGCGCCCTCGCGCGCCACCGCCTCGGGATCGAGCCCGGTGGCCGCGGCCCGCTCGGCCGTCCACCGGGCCACCGCAACCCGCCCCAACGCCACCTCGGGGTCGGAGAGCTGGCACAGCGACTGGTAGCTCAGGCAGGCGATCGGGAACGCGGCGTCAGGCCCCGCCGTGCCTGCGGTCGCGCCGAACTCCCGCACCGCGCGCGGCCACTGCATCTGCACCGCGCTGTTGGGCGCCAGCACGAGCGCGCGCCGGCCGGCCCGGCGCACGAGCTCCACGCCGAGCAGCGTCTTGCCCGACCCCGGCGGCGCGACGATGTGCGTCCGCCGCCGCCCCGCCGCGCGGTCGCGCTCGAACGCCTCCAGAGCCGCGCGCTGGTAGCGCCGCCACGTGCCCCGGAACGCCAGCTCGTCGAACAGCCCGGGCAAGGCGCCCGCGGTCACAGCCGGGCGAGGTCCTGCGCGAGGCGCGACGGGGTCAGCTGCGATGCGGGGAAGCCGATCCGCTGGCGGCCGCGCCCATCCACGAGCACCGTGTACGCCGAATGCTCGCGCCCGTCCCGCTGCGGCGCGATCCCGAACGCTTCCCACAGCGGCGCGAGCTCGTCACGCTCGCCGAGCAGGAAGTCCATCCGGCCGGACATCGAGTGCTCGAGCAGGAACGCCCGCGCCCGCCGCGCCGTGTCGTTCGCCGGGTCCACGGAGATGCCGATCACCGGCACGTCGCGGCCGAGCCGGTCGAGCGCGCCGCGGATGCTCATCACCTGCCCGGGGCAGGTGTCCTCGCAGGTGGAGTACAGGAAGGTCACCACGACCGGGCCGCCGCGCAGGCTCGCCGCGGTCACGGTCGCGCCGTCCTGGTTGGCGAGCGAGAAGTCCGGCAGCCGCGTTCCCGGCGGCCGGGTGGCCCCGTTCCAGCCGGCGGCCACCTTCTCGTCGCCGGCCCGCGCCAGCACCACGCCGCCCACGGCCGCGGCCGCGCAGAGGCAGAGGGTCATGAGCGCGAGGAACACCCGGGGCGGCACGCGCCTAGGGTAGGGCGCCCGGACGGCGCCCTCCGGTCTCAGGGCGCCGGCCCCGAGGCGAAGCCGGTGACGAGGCCGGATGCCGAGGCAGGACCGGCGCAGGCATCATGCTTCCGTCAGCCCCCGCCGGATCGCGTACCGGACGAGCTCCACGCGGTCGCGCATGCCGAGCTTGCGCAGGAGGTTCGCGCGGTGGGACTCGACGGTCTTCTCAGCCAGGTGCAGGATCTCCGCGATCTGCTTGTTCGTGTGCGCCTCGGCGATCAGCTTCAGCACCTCCTGCTCGCGCGGCGAGAGGGGCTCCTCCGGACCGGCCTTGTCGTCCGACATCCAGTCCCGGATCAGCGAGCGCTCGACCGCGTTCGTCAGGAACGCGTCGCCCCGGTGGACGGCGCGGATGGCGTTCAGCAGCGCCTGGTCGACCTCGCGCTTGAGCACATAGCCGGAGGCGCCCGCCTTCAGCGCGTCGAACACGTAGCGCTCGTCGTCGTGCATCGACAGCGCGAGCACCTGCGTGTCCGGCAGGTGCGCCAGGATCTGGCGGGTGGCCTGCAGGCCGGTCATGCGCGGCATCGAGACGTCGAGCACGCACAGGTCGGGCCGGGTGGACAGCGCCTGCTCGAAGGCGTCGACGCCGTCCTGCGCCTCGGCCACGACCTGCATGTCGGGCTGGCGCTCGATCAGCAGCTTCATGCCGCCGCGGACGATGCCGTGATCGTCGGCGATGAGAATCCTCATTTCGCTCCCATGGTGAGTTCGATGGTGGTGCCGTCGCCGGGCTCGGAGAAGACCCTGAGTTGGCCGCCCACGGCCAGCGCGCGCTCGCGCATGCCGGAGACGCCGAGCCGGGGGCGGCCGTTGGGCGAGCCCTTGAAGCCGAAGCCGTCGTCGCGCACCCGCAGGACCGTGCGCCCGACGAACGAGAGCTCTACGTCCACGTGGCGCGCGCCGGCGTGCTGGGCGACGTTGGACAGGCTCTCCTGGGTGACGCGGTAGATCACGAGCTGCTCCTCGTCGCTGAGCGGCGGGATCGAGCCGTGGCGGCGGAAGTTCGCGCGGATGCCGGTGCGCTCGCCGAAGTCGGACACCTGCGAGGCGAGCGCGGGGACGAGCCCGTGGTCGTCGAGCGCCGTCGGGCGCAGCTGGCGCGCGAGGTGCAGCAGCTCCTCCATCGCCTGGGTCGCGAGCGCCTGGGTCTCCTTCAGCTCGTCCTGCATGCCGGGCGGGGCGTCGCCGATCGTGGCCTGGAGGCGGAGCAGGATCGCGGTCAGCGCCTGGTTGACCTCGTCGTGGAGGTCCTGCGCGACGCGCGCGCGCTCCTGCTCCTGGGCGCGCAGGACGGCGCGGCCGGACTCGCGGCGCTCGTGCTCGAGCCGCTCCAGCATCCGGTTGAAGTCGGCCGTCAGGCGCCGCACCTCGCTGGAGGCGCCGCGAGTGGACTCGGCGCGCTTGCCCGGGGAGCTGAGGTCGACGCTGCTCATCGTGTCGACCAGCTGGCCCATCGGCTCCAGCCGCCGCCGCAGCAGGATCGAGTTCAGCAGCACCACGCCGGAGACGGCGAGCGCGATCATCAGCAGGCCCTCGGTGCTGACCGCCTCGTCGAGCCGGTCGCGCGCGACCACCGCCGCCACGAAGGCGGTGAGGGCGACCAGCACGGTGTTGACCGCGAGCACCTGGGTGAGGAGGGTGCGCGTGCGCATCTCCCTCGCTACATCGGCAGCGCGGTCTGCGGCCCTGATGGTGTGAAGACCGCATGCGGCTTACTCGCACTCGCAAGCTCGTGCGAGTAAACCGTGTGCGGCCTACTCGCACTCGCAAGCTCGTGCGAGCGCCTTGAATACGCGCGGCGCTATCATTTCTGAAGTCTTGAATCCTGACCGACTTCGAGGAATTTACGTATGAGCCGGAGCGGGGCGGAGTACATCCGCCAGATCAAGAGCCGGATCGAGGAGGTCGACCCGGCTCAGGTGAGCGAGCACCTCGGCAACGGGATCGTCGTCGTCGACGTCCGCGAGCAGGGCGAGTGGGACGCGGGCCACCTCCCCGGCGCCAAGCACGTGCCGCGCGGCTACCTGGAGTCGCGGATCGAGGGCGCGATCGGAGCCGACCGCTCGCAGCGCGTGGTCCTGTACTGCGCGACCGGCCAGCGCTCGGCGCTCGCCGCGCACACGCTCGCGGAGGAGCTCGGCTATCAGGACGTCGCCTCGATGACGGGCGGGATCACGCTGTGGAAGGACCGCGGCTACGAGGTCGAGGTCCCGCGGTCGATGACCGCCGAGCAGCGCGAGCGCTACTCGCGCCACCTGCTCATCCCCGAGATCGGGCTCGAGGGCCAGACGAAGCTGCTCGACGCCAAGGTGCTGCTGCTCGGCGCCGGCGGCCTGGGCTCGCCGACCGCGCTCTACCTCGCCGCCGCCGGCGTCGGCACGCTCGGCGTGGTGGACGACGACGAGGTCGACCTCTCCAACCTCCAGCGCCAGGTCATCCACACGACCGACCGCATCGGGGTCGCGAAGGTCGACTCCGCCGAGCAGTCGATCACCGCGATCAACCCCGACGTGAAGGTCGTCAAGTACAAGACGCGCCTGGACGCCTCCAACATCATGGAGATCATCGACGGCTACGACGTGATCGTCGACGGGGTCGACAACTTCCCGACCCGCTACCTGCTCAATGACGCGACGGTCCGCCTCGGCATCCCGGTCGTCTCCGCCTCGATTCTGGGCTTCGACGGCCAGCTGTCGGTCTTCAAGCCGCACGACGGCCCCTGCTACCGCTGCCTGTACCCGGTGCCGCCGCCGGCCGAGTTGGCCCCCTCCTGCGGCGCCAACGGCGTGCTCGGCGTGCTGCCGGGGACGATGGGCCTGCTCCAGGCGACCGAGGTCGTCAAGCTCGTCACCGGCGCCGGCGAGCCGCTGGTGGGCCGGCTGCTGCTCTACGAGGCGCTCGGCGCCACGTTCACGGAGCTCAAGGTCCGCCGCGACCCGGAATGCCCCATCTGCTCGCGCGAGCCGTCGGAGATCACCGACGAGGAGATGGGCGTGTTCCCGGACTACGAGGCGTTCTGCGCCGCGGCCGGATAGCCTCGATGTCGATGGCGACGATCAAGATCCCCCCGGTGCTGCGCCCGTCCGTGGGCGGCGAGAAGGAGATCCAGGCCGCCGGCGGCAACGTCGGCGACGTCCTGCGCTCGCTCGCCGACCAGCACCCCGCCACGGAGCAGCAGCTCTTCAGCCCCGACGGGCAGCTCAACCGCTACGTGAACGTCTACCTGAACGACGAGGACGTGCGGGTGCTCGACGGGCTGGACACCGGCGTCGGCGAGTCCGACACGCTGGTGATCCTGCCGGCGATGGCCGGCGGGCGTTAGTCGCGCTCGCTCGTCGTCGGTGCGGGCGTGGCTGGGGGTCGGTCCGCGGCATGCCCTCCCGGCGCAGCGCTCGCAGACACCGCCCCGTGCTCCCGACACAGCGCCCGGCTGCCTCGCGCCCGAGCGCGCCGGGGAGGCCACGCCGCGGACCGCCCAGTCTTCCGGTCATTCCTCCGGCGGCTGCTCCGTGGGCGGCCCCGGGAGGGAGGCACAGCCGCGGCCGGCGCGCGTACGGGCTGCCGTGAGACGTCGCGATCGGAGACTCCGGTCCCGGTCGGCGTCCGCGGTTTCCGTCGTCGTCGGCGGCCGGGACCTGCGTCTCAACGATCGCTGCGCTTCGCGCTCCAGGGCTCACCTTCCGGCCGCTCTCGATGTCCGAGTCTGGCGGATGGCCGTCCGCGTCGTGCGGCTCCGTGCCGTCTGGTCGGCGTGGCCTGCGGCGCGTAGGGCCGTCGCTGTCGCCTCCACGCGAAAGGGGTAGCGCGGTCGGTCGGCGTGGCCCCCCATGCCGCAGTGCTCAGTCGCATGGAAACCAGCAGCGCGCTCGTTCATGCGGGACTCGTCAACCCTGGAAGGCGGAACCACCAGTAGAGAGGGTGATGCCTTACACCGCGCGCCCTTCTGAGCGTCTCAAGCCCGAACTGAAGCCCTTGCGTGACCGTACCCTGGACTAGCGCGGCACCTGCGAGTAAGGGCTGACCCGCGGCCATCAGCTCAAAGCCGGCCGCGACGCCTACGCCGGCCGCCACCGGGAAACGCTCCTGGGCGACACGCCAGAACCGCGCGCTCTCGGCCCTGCCGCTTCAGCTCGCTGAAATCCGGATCTAGCTGAGGCCCGACCATTTGCAGATAGCCGGCTGCATCGTGGGCGTTCACGACCAGGCGAGGTTCGACTGTGAGAAGCCGAGGTCCGGCTGCATCGACGGCAGCGCGACGTTCACGACCGTGACGTCGAGCACGATCATCAGCATCCCCACGTACCAGGACCACCAGCGCCAGCCGGCGCTGGCGGTCCGTTCCGGCCGGGGCGGTCTCCATCTCCCGAGCCGCCATGTCGCGAGATTTGCTCGTGGCCGGGGCTCCGAGTTGGTCGCCTGTAGACCGGCGCGCCCGCGAGAACTCATCGCTGAACCCTGAGGGCACGCGCTGCGTAGCGCCTCCGGAAAGGGCAGATCCGCGGGACGTCCGCGGGGGAGGAAGGAGGCCGCTTCATGACGCGACATCGCGTCCGTATGTTCATCGGGGTCCTGGCCGTCACGGCGATCGGTGCGCTCCCGTCGAGCGCCGCAGCCCAATCGGAGGAGCTGCCCGCGGTCGGCGTCCAGACGATCGCCGAGGGGCTGACGTCACCGGTGGCGCTGGTGCCGCCCGGCGACGGGTCCGGCCGGCTGTTCGTGGCCGATCAGGCGGGCCTGATCCAGGTGCTGGCGCCCGACGGCACGCTGCTCGAGGAGCCGTTCCTCGACCTGCGCGACCGGATGGTGGCGCTCATGCCAGGGTTCGACGAGCGCGGGCTGCTGGGGCTCGCGTTCCACCCGCAGTACGGCACGAACGGCCGGTTCTTCGTGTACTACAGCGCGCCGCTGCGGGAGGACGCGCCGGCCGGCTTCAACCACACCAGCCACATCTCGGAGTTCCGGGTGTCGGCGGACGATCCCAACCGGGCCGACCCGGCGTCCGAGCGCATCCTGCTGCAGGTCGACGAGCCACAGTTCAACCACAACGCCGGGGCGCTGCTGTTCGGCCCGGACGACGGCAACCTGTACATCTCGCTGGGCGACGGCGGTGGCGCCAACGACGTCGGCCTCGGCCACGTCGACGACTGGTACGCCGACAACGTGGGAGGCAACGGGCAGGACGTGACCGAGAACCTGCTCGGCAGCGTCCTGCGGATCGACGTCGACTCCGGCAGCCCGTACGGGATCCCGCCGGACAACCCGTTCGCCGCATCGCCCGGCCTGGACGAGGTGTGGGCGTACGGGTTCCGCAACCCGTATCGCATGTCCTTCGACATGGGCGGCGGCCACGAGCTATTCGTGGCCGACGTGGGCCAGGTCCTGTGGGAGGAGGTCAGCATCGTCGACGCCGGCGGCAACTACGGCTGGAACGTCAAGGAGGGCACGCACTGCTTCGACGCCGAGAACCCGAGCCAGCCGCCGGCGACCTGCCCCGACACCGTCGGCGCGGGCCATCCGCGCACCGGCGATCCGCTGATCGACCCGATCATCGAGTACCCGCAGGCGAGGCAGGGCGGCCCGGGCGTCGCGGTCGTCGGCGGCTTCGTGTACCGCGGCGAGACGCTGCCGCAGTTCCGCGGGCGCTACGTCTTCGGCGACTGGAGCCGCAGCTTCGGCCGGTCCGACGGGACGCTGTTCGTCGCCATGCCGCGCAAGCGCGGGCTGTGGAAGATGCAGGAGCTCCGCGTGGCCACGAGCCCGACCGGCCGGCTGAATGCCCGGGTGCTGGGCTTCGGCCAGGACACGGCCGGCGAACTGTACGTCCTGACGACCGACAACACCGGCCCGACCGGCGCGACCGGGAAGGTCCTCAAGCTGGTCCGACCGAGCGGCGTGTAATCAACGGGGTGGGC
>JBOGYU010000248.1:0-6978 GCA_050696935.1 Solirubrobacteraceae bacterium
CGCTCGTCCTCGACGATCGCGGCCCACGGGGCGGGCGCCGGAGCGGGAGCGGCGTCGACCCCGCCGCCTCCGCCTCCGCCTCCGCCTCCGGGCTGCGTCAGCACGCCGATCCGGAACACCGCCTCCCGCGCGTTCTCGAGGTTGCCGGCCGCGTCCGCGGAGCGGTAGTCGAGGACGTGGACCCCGCTCCCCGAGACCGTGAACGGGCCGCCGTAGGCCTGCCAGTCGCCCCCGTCGAGGCTGTACTCGGTCGCCGCCACGCCCGAGCCGCCCTCGCCGTCGGCCGCGGCCAGCGAGACGGTCACGGGACCGGAGTAGTTCTGCGCGGGCGCCGCGCCGTCGATCAGGGCGCTCGTCGAAGGCGCCTCGCCGTCGACCTTGAAGGTCAGCGGCTCTCCCGCGGTCCCCTCGTTGCCCGCCGCGTCGGTCGAGCGGAAGGCGACCGAGTAGGTGCCGGGCCTGTCGAACGTCACCGGCCCGTCGTACGTCACGAAGCCGCCGCCGCCCACGCTGTACTCGATCAGCGCGGCGCCGGAGCCGGCGCCGTCGCGGCCGCGCAGCGTCAGCTCGACGGCTCGGTCGTACCACCCGCTGGGAGCCGGGCGCGCCGGGCTCAGCGACCCCTCGGTCGTGGGAGCGGTCCCGTCGATGTTCACCTCGGCGACCTTCGGCGTCTCCGTGTTCCCGGCGCGGTCGATCGAGCGATAGGCGACGGTGTGCCGGCCGTCGCCCGAGACCGTGAACGCGCCGTCGTACTCGACGAAGCCCGCGCCGTCGACGCTGTACTCCGTCCGCTCGACCTGGGAGCCGCCGGCCTCGTCCTCGGCGGTCAGCGCGACCTCGACGCCGCTCGTGTACCAGCCGGCCTCGCCGTCGGGCGCGGCCGGGTCGAGCGTGTGGGCCGACACCGGCGCCTCGAGGTCGTCCGGGAACGGCGACGCGCCGAGGTCGGGCGTCACGAAGTCGCCGTCCGCGGTCTCGAGCGTCAGCGCCATCAGGTAGCTGCGCGTGTTCCCGCCGCTCCCGTCGGTCGACGGCGGCAGCGTCACGGAGACCAGCGTCTTCTCCGGGAGGCCGTCGGCCGGCATGTGGAAGACCCCGCACGGCGCCCCGTCCTGGCCCGTCGGCGTGTGCCGGTGGCTCAGCGGCCCGATCGCCGGATGGTGCTCGTCCGTGGTGCCCATCTGGCACCAGTCGGGGAAGAACACGTTGACCGTCTCGCTGGTCCCGTCGGAGTAGGAGAGGGTGAAGTCGCCGCCGCCGCTGCCGTCCGCCGTCGTGCCGAAGAAGTGCACGCGCGGGAACACGCCCCTGTCCTCCTCGCGCAGCGTCAGCGTCTGGCCGCGGAACTCGGCGAGGTTCGCGACGGTGCCGGACGTGTTCGGCATCCGCAGCGGCACGTCGTCCTCGTCGTCGTCCGGCGGGATCACGATCTGGCGCGACGGCGGCATCTCCTCGGCGGGCAGCGAGTACGGGCCGCGGATCGCGCTGTTCTGCTTGTTGCCCTCCTCGGTGATCCCGATCGTCGTGAAGATGTTCACCGGACCCTGCGCGCCCGCGGGCGTCGCGCCGGCCAGCGCGAACAGACATGCAAGCGTCGGCAGGAGTGCGCCCCGCGTGCGGGCCGCCGTCCTCCCCAGCGACGTCAGGCTTCGCATCCTCTCGATCTCCTCCCTCGGATCCCCCCGCCTCTCAGCGGCGCCTGTAGCCCGCAAAGCTATCGAGCTTGTGGCGATTGTCAATGGAGTTCAGTCATCGAAACGGCAAAAGTACCTTGACAACTGGCTAGTCGCCAATAGGCTGGAAGGCGCTTCGCCGCCGGCACGATGACCTTCTCTTGCCGATTAGGCAGAAGCGCTAAAGGGGAGTAACCGGGAGATACGGGAGGAGCTTGGGGTCTTCATGAGCATGAGGGGGATCAGCGGACGGCACGGCGCCTGGGCCGCCGTCGGCACGGTGGCCGCGGCGGGCGCGCTCGGCGCGGTCGGCGTCGCCGGGGCTGACGAGACGCGCGCCGCGGCCGCGGCCGCGGCCGACGTCACGATCGAGACAGGCCCGAGCAACGTCTGGTATCGCGACGGACAGCCGATCAGCGAGAGCGAGCCCGTCACGATCCAGACCGGCGACACGGTCACGTGGAGCTTCCCGACGCAGCCGCACAACATCGGGTCCGACAACGACGTCCCGGCGGACCCCGGTTGGGAGCCGTTTCTCAAGCCAGGTCCCGGCGAGTTCGATCCGGCCCCTGTCGGTGCGGCTTATCCCTACACCTTCAACCAGCCGGGCGAGTACGTCTTCGTGTGCGAGATCCATGCTTTCACCATGCGCGGGATCGTGATTGTCGAGGAGGGTGGCGGCGGCGAGCCCACCCCCACGCCGACTCCGACGCCAACCCCAACGCCAAGCCCTGAACCTACGCCTGACCCCACGCCCGATCCGGACCCGCAGCCCTCCAACCCGGGGGGCGGCGGCTCGACCACGTCACGCGGGACGCGCCACCCGACGACCCCGGCGCCGAGCATCGCCGCGTCGGCCGACACGGTCGCGCCCGAGGTCAGCCGGATCAGCGCCAAGGCCCTGCGCAACCGCCGCGTGCGCCTGCGCTTCTCGCTCTCCGAGCCCGCGAGCGTGACGGTGCGGTTCAAGCGCGCGGGCCGCAAGCGGACGGTCCGGACCGCTCGGCTGATGGGCCACGAGGGCCGTAACACGGTGCGTGTGCGCAGCCGCGCGTTCAAGAAGCGCCGGCGCTTCGTCGCCCGCCTCCAGGCCCGCGACGCGCTCGGCAACCGTTCGGCGACCGAGCGCGAGCGGCTGACGATCCGGAGGAGGGGCTAGCCGATGGCAGGACAGCCCTGGCGCCCACCCGCCGACACCTGGACGCGGCGCGACGTCATGCGCAACGGCATGGCCTCGTTCGCGCTCCTGTGCTCCCTCGGCGCCGTGCCCGCCGCGCGCCGCACGAGCGCGAGGCGCGTCACCTCGGCGGCGATGCGCGCCCAGGCGGGCAACCCGTTCGAGCCGTTCCGCCACGACCTGCCGATCCCGCCGGAGCTGCTGCCGGTGCGGCGGACGAGGGACGAGGACGTCTACGAGTCCACGATCCGCGAGGGGATCGCCGAGATCCTGACCGGCTTCGAGACGCCGGTCTACGGCTATGACGGCGTCTATCCCGGGCCGACGATCCGTGCGCGCAGGGGCCGCACCACGGTCGTCACCCAGCGCAACGCGCTGCCCTTCGACTCCAACGTGCACCTGCACGGCGGCCACCAGCCGCCGGAGCACGACGGGCACCCGCAGGACCTGATCTCGCCCGCCCGGTCGTTCACCTACCGGTTCCCGAACGACCAGGACGCCGCGACGCTCTGGTACCACGACCACGCGCACGGCGCCAACTCGCGCACGATCTACTACGGGCTCGCGGGGTTCTACCTGCTCGAGGACGACGCCGAGCGCGGCCTCGACCTGCCGCGCGGCGAGTACGACGTGCCGCTGATGATCCAGGACCGCGCCTTCAACCGCGACGGGTCGTTCCGCTACCTCGAGAACCTCGACCTCGGCTTCCAGGGCGACACGATGCTGGTCAACGGCGCCGTGGCGCCGCGGATGCGGGTCGAGCAGCGGCTCTACCGGCTGCGGCTCCTCAACGCCTCGAACGCGCGCGACCTCCGGCTGCGGCTCGGGCGCGGGCGCCTGATGACGCAGATCGCGAGCGACGGCGGCCTCCTCGATTTCCCGCTGCGCCGCCGCCGCCTGACGCTCTCGCCCGCCGAGCGGGTCGACGTGCTGGTCGACTTCCGGAACTACCGGGCGGGCTCCGAGCTCATCCTCCACAACGAGCTGGGCGAGCGCGGCACGGTCGCCGTGATGCGGTTCGACGTCGAGCGCGGCGGTGGGCGCGAGGAGGCGCGGGTGCCGCGCAGGATCCGCAACCTCGGGCCGCTGCCGCCGGCGAACGCGGAGCGCAACTGGGTGGTCAACATGAGCGGCGCCGAGTGGCACATGAACGGCAAGGCCTGGGACCCGAACCGGATCGACGCCCGGCCGCGGCTCGGGACCTCCGAGCTGTGGCAGTTCGTCAACCGCTCGCCGCGGCCCCACCCGATGCACATCCACGGGTGCCATTTCCGTGTCGTCTCCCGCAGCTCGGGCCCCCTGACCGGCAGCGACCGGGGGTGGAAGGACACCGTCGCCATGGGGCCGGACGAGAGCGTCACGGTGCAGCCGTACATCGTCTCGCACACGGGGCGGTACGTCTTCCACTGCCACGCGCTCGAGCACGCGACCGCGGGGATGATGCTGCAGATGGAGGTGGTCAGTTGAGGCTGCTCGCGATTGCGGCGCTTGCCGTGCCGGCCGCGCTCGCGCCGGCCGCCGGCGCGTCCGCCGCGAACGTGGACGTCCGCGCCGTGGACGGCACCGCGGCGAACGGCTACGTCAACGGCTGGTCGCCCCAGGGAGTCGGGATCCAGGCGGGCGACACCGTGACGTGGCGGTTCGAGGGGACCCAGGTGGCGCACAACGTGGCGCCGAACAGTCCGAACTGGAGCATGCCGCCGAGCCCGGTGGCCGTCAACCAGCAGCCTGTGACCTGGCAGTTCACCGCGGCGGGCGAGTACGGCTTCATCTGCCAGATCCACCCGGAGATGACGGGCACCGTGCTGGTCTCGGCGCCCGGCCAGCCGCCGCCGGCGCCGCCCGCGCCCGTAGACACGGGCCCGGCCGCGTACCCGAACACGACCGAGGCGCCGACCGTGTTCGAGCGCGGCGGGCGCGACCGCGAGCGGCCGAAGGTTCGCGGCCTCCGCCTCGGGCGCATGGGCGGTGGCGCCCTCGTCCGCTTCCGCGTATCCGAGCGCTCGCGCGTGACCGTGCGCTTCAAGCGCGGCGGACGCACGGTGAAGCGGCGACGGGTCACCGCCTCCGGCTGGGAGACCATCTGGGTCCGCGACCGCCGCCGGCTGCGCGCCGGCCGCTACCGCGTGGTGGTGCGGGCGCTCGACATGGCCGGCAACCGGTCCCGCGCCCGCATCGCGCGCGTGAGGATCCGCTAGTCGCGGCGGCCGAGCCGCCGCGCTAGCCCGAGCGGCAGCAGCGAGAGCAGCGGCCGCCGCCCGACGTCGGAGCGGTCCTCGCGATCGAACGCGCGGGCGTAGCGGCGCGCGCGCTCCGGCGAGTCGTAGCGCTTCTCCCCGCCGGCGCCGCACCCGCGCTCGCACGCCCAGCGCATCGTGGCCCCCTCGGCGGAGAACCGCCAGCGGTGGCCGAGCACGCGACACGTCAGCGGGTTTCGTGACGCGGGTCACGAGGGTATCCGGCGCGAGGGATGGCGAGCGAGAGCGTGCAGCTCGGCACCGTCGAGACGCGCGTCCCGGCCCGGCTGGACCGGCTGCCGTGGTCGCGCTTCCACTGGCTCGTGGTGGTCGGCCTCGGGACGGTGTGGATCCTCGACGGGCTCGAGGTGACGATCGTCGGCTCGATCGGCGCGGCTGACCGCCGAGGACAGCGGCATCCGGCTCAGCGAGAGCCAGGTCCTGACGGCGGGATCGGTCTACGTCCTCGGCGCCTGCCTCGGCGCGCCGTTCTTCGGGCAGCTCACCGACCGCTTCGGCCGCAAGAGGCTGTTCCTGATCACGCTGGTCGTGTACCTGATCGCGACGGTCGCGACGGCGTTCTCGGAGAGCGTCCTGTACTTCTACGCCTGCCGCTTCGTCACCGGGGGCCGGCATCGGCGGCGAGTACGCGGCGATCAACTCCGCCATCGACGAGCTGATCCCCGCGCGCGTGCGCGGGCGGGTGGACCTGATCATCAACGGCTCCTACTGGCTGGGCGCGGCGCTCGGCGCCGTCGGCGCGTTCTTCCTGCTCGACACCGACCTCTTCCCCGGCGACATCGGCAGGCGGCTGGCGTTCGCGATCGGGGCGCTGCTCGGGGTCGGCATCCTGCTCGTGCGCCGCAACGTGCCCGAGAGCCCGCGCTGGCTGTTCATCCACGGCCGCGACGACGAGGCGGAGCGGATCGTCGACGGCATCGAGGCGGGCGTGCGGGAGGACACCGGCCAGGAGCTGGACGAGCCCGAGCACTCGATCACCGTCCGCCAGCGCAAGACGATCTCGTTCGTCACGATCGCGCGCACGGCGTTCAAGGCCTATCCGGAGCGCACGACGCTCGGCTTCGCGCTGTTCGCCGGCCAAGGCCTTCATCTACAACTCCGTGACCTTCGGCCTGGGCACCTTCCTGGTCGGGTTCTACGACCTCAGCGACGCCACCGTCCCGCTCTACATCGCGCTGTTCGCGATGAGCAACTTCTTCGGGCCGCTGCTGCTCGGCCGGCTGTTCGACACGGTGGGGCGCAAGCCGATGATCACCGGCACCTACGTCGGCTCGGCCATCGTGCTCGGCGTACCTGACCGTCTCGGAGATCTTCCCGATGGAGACGCGCGCCCTGGCGATCGCGTTCTTCTACGCGATCGGCACGGCCGTCGGCGGCATCACCGGACCGTTCCTGTTCGGGAGGATGATCGAGTCCGGCGAGGAGTCGCAGGTCGCGATCTCGTTCTTCCTCGGCGCCGCGGTGATGGCGCTCGGCGGCATCGCGGAGCTGTTCCTGGGAGTGAAGGCCGAGCAGCAGGACCTCGAGCGGATCGCCAAGCCCCTCACCGCGCAGGAGGCCGAGGCGGGCGGCCCGGGCGCGGAGGCCGACTACGCGCGCACGCGCGATCTCGACGTGGAGACGACCGTGCGCGAGCCGGAGCGGCGGCGGCGCTACCGCCTCGGGCCGGGGCGCGCCTTCTACTCGCCCGGCATGGCGGTGTCGGCGCCGATCGCCGAGGTCGAGCTGCGCCGCGAGGTGGGGGCGATCGAGCGCCTGCTCGCCGAGCGTGATGCTTCCCTGGCGCGGTCGCAGGATGCCCGCCGCGGTGGCCATCGTGGTCGTCTTGCCGGCGCCGTTGCGGCCGAGCAGGGCCACGACCTCGCCC
>JBOGYU010000249.1:0-6965 GCA_050696935.1 Solirubrobacteraceae bacterium
GCCGCGCTGCGCGCCGCGGTCACCGTCGGCGACGAGCCGCCCCCGCCCCGCCCGGTCGTCGCCGAGATAAGGGGTCAGACCCCATGAGTCACACCCGCTCAAGGGATCAGACCCCTTGAGTCACCCCGACTCAAGGGGTCTGACCCCTTTATGTCGATGACGATCCCGAAGGCCGAGCTGCACGTCCACCTCGAGGGCACCGCGCCGCCCGCGCTGATCCGGCGGCTGGCCCGGCGCAACGGCATGGTCGTCCCCGAGGGCGTGTTCGCGAGCGAGGACGTCTTCGCGTGGAGCGACTTCCTGCACTTCCTGCGCACCTACGACCTCGCCGCCAGCGTCATCCGCACCCCCGAGGACTACCGCGACGTGACGTTCGAGTACCTCAGCGGATGTGCGCAGGAGGGCGCGGTGTACGTGGAGCTGATCGCCTCGCCCGACCATGCCGCCGCGGTCGGGCTCCCGGACGCCGAGCACTACGCCGGCATCGCCCAGGGGATCGACGATGCGCGGGCCGCGCACGGCATCGAGGCGCGGATCGTGATCGCCGCCATCCGCAACCTCGGTATCGAGGCCGCGGAGTCGATCGCCCGCCGGCACGCCGACGACCGCCACCCGTATGTCGTCGGCTTCAACCTGGTCGGCGACGAGGCCGGATACCCGGCCGGCCAGTTCACGGGCGCGTACGCGATCGCCGCCGGCTCGGGCCTCGGATGCAGCGTCCACGCGGGCGAGCACGCGGGCGCCGACTCCGTCCGCGGCGCCCTCGAGCTCCCGGTCACGCGCATCTCCCACGGCGTGCGCGCGGTGGAGGACCCGGCCCTCGTCGCCGAGCTCGCCGAGCGCGGGATCGTGCTGGAGGTTTGTCCGACGTCGAACGTCGCGCTCGGCGTCTTCCCCACCTACGAGGACCATCCCCTCGGTGCGCTCCGGGCGGCCGGGGTGCGCGTCACGATCGGTTCAGACGATCCGCCCTACTTCGGCTGTAGTATCGGCTCAGAGTATGCCGTGGCGCACCAGCGCATCGGCTTGGAGGAGGGTGAGCTCATAGACATCACGCGGATCGCCGTGCAGGCGTCCTTCGCGGACGATGCGCTGAAAAGCGCCCTCCTGGACCAATTACCGTGGTCGGACGGCCGGAGTACGCACTAGGCTGCCGCCGCCTTTGGCAACACCCCATTCACGTCTGGAGGACCTGAAGTGGTAACCCGCCGCCTAGCCGCGTTGATCGCGGCACTTGCGCTCGTACTGGGCGCCGCCGTCTTCGCCGCGTGCGGCGAAGACGAGGAGGAGCCCGCCGGGGGCGGCTCCGCCGCCCAGGAAGAGGAGCAGCCCGCCATCAAGGTCGGCATCGTGACCGACATCGGCGGCCTCAACGACCGCTCCTTCAACCAGCTCGCGAACGAGGGCCTGGAGCGGGCGAAGTCCGAGCTGGGCGTCGAGGGTCGCGCCGTGACCTCCGGCTCCAACGCCGACTACGTCCCGAACCTCTCGAGCCTCGCCCAGCAGGACTTCGACCTCGTGATCGGCGTCGGCTTCCTCATGGCCGAGGCGGTCAACACCGTGGCCACGAGGTTCCCGGAGACGAACTTCGCGATCATCGACTTCCCGCAGGCCGGCCTGGAGGACACGCCGACCAACGTCCGCGGCCTGCTCTTCAAGGAGAACGAGGCCGGCTACCTCGCCGGCTACCTCAGCGGCCTGTACGTCAAGGACCTCGGCGGCGACCAGGTGATCTCCTCGGTCGGCGGCCAGAAGATCCCGCCCGTGGACGCCTACATCGCCGGCTTCCAGGCCGGCGCCAAGGAGGCCAACCCGGACGTCGAGACGCTCAACGGCTACTCCCAGGACTTCGTGGACCAGGCGAAGTGCAAGGAGATCGCGCTGAACCAGCTCGGCGAGGGCTCGCAGATCGTCTTCCAGGTGGCCGGCCAGTGCGGCCTGGGCGCGCTCGACGCGGCCAAGGAGCGCGACGCGGCCGGGATCGGCGTGGACGCCGACCAGGGCTACCTGGGCGAGCACATCATCACCAGCGCCGAGAAGAAGGTCGACGTCGCGGTGTTCAACACCGTCCAGGAGGTCCAGGACGGCACCTTCGAGGGTGGCGCCGACACGATCTTCGACCTCAAGACCGACGGCGTCGGCCTCGGCGAGCTGTCGGCGGACGTGGAGGAGTACGCCGACCAGATCGACGAGGTGCGCCAGCAGATCATCGACGGCGAGATCACCGACATCCCGGCCGAGGTGAAGTAGCGGCGGGCACGTGACCGCGCCGACCTCGCCTCAGGGGGGCCCGCCGCAGGGCGGGCCCCCCGCGCTGGAGCTGCGCCGCATCACCAAGCGGTTCGGCCCGCTGGTCGCCAACGACGCGATCGACTTCGAGCTGCGGCCGGGGGAGATCCACGCGCTGCTCGGGGAGAACGGCGCCGGCAAGTCGACGCTGATGAACGTCCTCTACGGGCTGCACCGCCCCGACGAGGGCGAGATCCTGCTGAACGGCGAGCCGGTGAGGATCGAGTCGCCGCGGCGCGCGATCGCGCTGGGCATCGGGATGGTGCACCAGCACTTCATGCTCGTCGGCGTCATGACGGTGGCGGAGAACCTCGTGCTGGGCTCCGAGCCCCACCGCGGGCCGATGCTCGACTACAAGGCCGCGGCGGCGCGCACGCGCGAGCTGTCCGAGCGGTTCGGGTTCGCGGTCGACCCGGACGCGAAGGTCGAGGACCTGGGCGTCGGCGCCCAGCAGCGGCTGGAGATCCTGCGCGCGCTGTTCCGGGGCGCGAAGGTGCTCGTGCTCGACGAGCCGACCGCCGTGCTGACCGCCCAGGAGGCGCAGGACCTCTTCCGGGTGCTGCGGGCGCTCGCCGAGGAGGGCACCTCGGTGGTGTTCATCTCGCACAAGCTCAACGAGGTGCTCGACGTCTCCGACCGCGTCACGGTCCTGCGCCGCGGCAGGAAGATCGACACGGTGGAGACCGAGGGGGCCACCGAGCGCAGCCTCGCCCGCCTGATGGTCGGGCGCGACGTGCTCCTGCGGGTCGAGAAGGGCCAGCACGAGCCGGGCGAGGCCGTGCTCGAGGTGGACGGCCTGAACGTGACCGACGACCGCGGGCTGCCGGCGGTCCGCGACGTCTCCTTCAACGTGCGCGCGGGCGAGATCGTCGGCCTGGCCGGCGTGGACGCGAACGGGCAGAGCGAGCTGATCGAGGCGCTCGTGGGCCTGCGCAGGCCCGACGGCGGCAGCATCCTGGTCGACGGCCGGGACGTGGCGCACGACTCCGTGCTGGGGACGCTCGAAGCCGGCGTCGGCCACATCGCCGAGGACCGCCGCCGGCGGGGACTGGTGCTCGAGTTCAACCTGGCCGAGAACCTCTCCCTGCTCGAGTACAGAAAGCCCGCGATGGCGCGCTTCGGCTGGCTGTCGCCGAAGCGGATGGCCGAGCGCGCGCGCCGGCTGCTGACGGAGTTCGACGTGCGCGGCGGCCGGAGCGAGACGCCGGCGTCCTCGCTCTCGGGCGGCAACCAGCAGAAGGTCGTGATCGCGCGCGAGCTGTCCGCCGACCCGCGCGTGCTCGTGGCGGCGCAGCCGACCCGCGGGCTCGACGTGGGCGCGATCGAGTTCGTGCACCGCCGCCTGGTGGAGCAGCGCGACGAGGGGCGCGCGATCCTGCTCGTGTCGCTCGAGCTGGAGGAGATCCGCTCGCTCAGCGACCGCGTGCTGGTGATCTACGAGGGCGAGATCGTGGCCGAGCTGCCGCCGGAGACCTCCGAGGAGGACTTCGGCATCGCCATGACCGGCGGCGGGCGGCAGGAGGTCGAGGCGACCGAAGCGGTGACGAGCGCCGAGCGAAGCGGTGACGAGCGCCTAGCGCGAGGCAGTCGCGAGGCAGGATGAGCGCGGAGCCGGAGGGCGGCGCCCCGACCACGGTGGCGGCGCGGATGCAGACCTACCTGGCGGCCGGCGGGCTCGTCACCCCGCTGATCACCGTCCTGGTGGCGTTCCTGGTCGGCGGCCTGGTCGTCGCCCTCACCGGCCGCAACCCGATCTCCACCTACGGCGCGATCTTCGACGGCACCGGGCTGAACTGGTTCTTACCGTGGATCGGCGGGCAGGACCGGACGATCGCGGCGCTCAACCTCCAGCAGACGCTGATCATCACGACGCCGCTGATCCTCACCGGCCTGGCGGTGGCCTTCGCGTTCCGCTGCGGGATGTTCAACATCGGCGGCCAGGGCCAGTACATCGTGGGCTCGATCATGGCGGTGTGGGTCGCGTCCTCGTTCGAGGGGATGCCGGCGCTGCTGCACGTGCTGTTCTCGATCCTTGCGGCGATCGCCGGCGGGCTGGTCTGGGGGGCGATCGCGGGGCTGCTGAAGGCGACCACCGGCGCCCACGAGGTGATCTCGACGATCATGCTCAACTGGATCGCGCTCTGGACCGGCATCTGGCTGTTCGGCCTCGGCGGGCCGCTGCAGAACGACGTCGAGGAGTCGCTGCCGGTGTCCAACGAGGTGCTGGAGAGCGCCCGCCTGCCGGTCTTCTGGGGCGACCCGGTGCTGCAGGGCCTGCACGTGGGGCTGTTCATCGCGATCGCCGCGGTGCTGGTGTTCTGGGTCGTCCTCAACCGCACGCGGTTCGGCTACGAGGTGCGCGCGGTCGGCTTCAACCCCGAGGCGGCGCGCGCCGCGGGGATCTCCGTCACCCGCAACTACGTGCTCGCGATGGGCGTGTGCGGCCTGTTCGCCGGGCTGGCCGGGTCGCTCGACGTGCTCGGCTGGCAGTTCCGCCTCGCCACCAACGACATCCAGATCTCGCAGATCGGCTTCATCGGGATCGCGGTGGCGCTGCTCGGCCGCAACACCGCGATCGGGGTGCTGTTCTCCGCGCTGCTGTGGGGCGCGCTGGTGACCGGGACGTCGGTGCGCAACCTCGACCCGGCGGTGTTCGAGCCGGCGCTGGCCAGCAACCTCACGCTGATGATCCAGGGCCTGGTGATCCTGTTCGTCAGCGCGGACATCCTGATCGCCTACCTGTGGAAGATGCGCAGCCGGATCCGGCGCCGGCCCGAGGGCCCGGAGGGCGCCGTGCTGGAGGCGCGGGCAGGATGACTCACCGCGGCCTCCATCGGGCGAGCCTGGATGGCGAGCGGAGGCCCGCGTGAGCGCGGGGACGGCGACGGCCCCCGCCGTATCGGCGCCCGGCTGGCTGACGGCGGGCCGTGCCGGATGGGCCGGGGTCATGCTCGGCGTGGTGGCGTTCTTCGTGGCGCTGCCGCCGCTGCTCGTGCGCTCGCCGATCCCGACCGTGCTGGTCGCGCTGGCCGCGGCGGGGGCGGGTGCGATCGCGCTGCGGGGCGGGGAGAAGCGGCTCGGCTGGGGAGCGATCGTGGCCGCGGTGATCGGGTTGGCCGGCGGGATCGCGGCCACCCAGTCGGGCGTGACCAACCTCGAGCGGGTGGTGGTGTGGTCGGCGCTGTTCGCCGCCATGCTGCGGTTCGCGACACCGCTGCTGTTCGCCGCGCTCGGCGGGCTGTTCTCCGAGCGCAGCGGGGTGGTGAACATCGGGCTCGAGGGCATGATGCTCATGGGCGCCTTCTTCGGCGTGTGGGGGGCGGACCTCACCGGATCCTGGCCGTTCGGGCTGCTGATCGGGATGGCCGCGGGCGGGCTGCTGGCGCTGCTGCACGCGTTCTTCTCCGTGACGCTGCGGGCGGACCAGATCGTGTCCGGCTTCTCGCTCAACCTGCTCGCGCTCGGGATCACCGGCTACTTCTTCGTCGACATCTTCGGGACGCAGGGGACGCCGGACAACATCGCGCGCGTGCCCGACGTCCACCTTCCCGGCGTCGAGTCGATCCCGTTCTTCGGCGACATCTTCGGGCAGATGGGCCTCCTGATCTGGCTCGGGCTGCTGGCCGTGCCCTTCACGTGGTTCGTGGTGTTCCGCTCGCCGGCCGGGCTGCGGCTGCGGTCGGCCGGCGAGAACCCGCTGGCGGCCGAGACCGCCGGCCTGTCGGTGGTCCGCACGCGCTACGTCGCGGTCGCGACGTCCGGCCTGCTGGCGGCGGCGGGCGGCGCCTACCTGTCGATCGGCTTCGTCGGCTCGTTCACGCAGAACATGACCGCCGGGCGTGGGTTCATCGCGCTGGCGGTGCTCATCTGCGGCCGCTGGCGGCCGGGCGGGGCGCTCGCCTTCGCGCTGCTGTTCGGCTTCTCGAGCGCGCTCGCCCAGCGCCTGCCGGCATTCTCGCCCTCCGCCGCCACGCTGTTCCAGGCGCTGCCGTACGTGATCACGCTGGTCGCGGTGGCCGGCGTGATCGGCCGCTCGACGCCGCCGCTCGCGCTCGGCCGGCCGCTCGACAGGTAGCTCATCGCGGGAGGGCGAACGTGGTCTCGCTCTCGGCGATCGTGGCCTCCGACACCTCGAACGGCGCCTCCTCGCGGTAGGACTCCAGCTTCGCCGCCGGGCCGCCGTCCAGCGTCGCGCTGCGGGCGCGGCGCAGGAACGGGAGGTCGATGCTCGCGGAGCGGATCTCGACCTCGCCGCCGGTCGGCCGGTGGTCCCACCACTCGTCGTGCGCGGAGGAGAGCAGGACGCCGATCCGGTGGCCCGGCTCGAGCACCCAGTCGTTGCCGTAGAGCTCGATCGTGACATCGCCGGAGCCGCGCAGCAGGTGCGCGCCGCGGCTCACGAGCGTGGCGTCGCGCGACGGCGCGATGTCGTACACCGCCGCGACGAGGTTGGCGTCGGCCGGCGCGCCCGCGGCCAGCGCGATGCGCGGCGTGCCTGCGAGGTGGGCGCGGTTGGCGAGCGGCTGGGAGATGCTCCACAGGCCGCGGCCGGTGGCCTCGTCCGCGCACTCGTCGCCCTCGCGCGCCTGGCAGGTGCCGTTGTTGCCGCCCTCGTCGACATAGGTGCCGGCGCGCAGCGTGCTCTCCAGCTCCTGCGCGTTGGCGGGCGGCCACGC